>NZ_WKEE01000014.1:0-94389 GCF_021605635.1 Stenotrophomonas sp. PA-6-5C | reverse complement strand
GTCGGATTGCGGGGTGTCAGCCGCATGGGCCCGAGGCATGCCTCGGGCGGGTTGGGCAGGATGCCCAACCCCGGTCTTGCCGTGTGCGCAGGACAGCGCACACGAGCAAGCGGCTGCCAAGCCTACAGGGACGTACTTGCGGCGTCCCCGCAATCCGACACCGCCCCGCCACACCACGGAATGCGCGCTTTTGCCGTTGCCGTTGCTCCGGCCTCGGCAGGTGCAGGGCGCAGCCCTGCCGATACACCTGCTCTCTAGAACGGAGTCGCAGACTCGAACGCGAGCGCCTCGCCCGTCACCGGATGGGTGAACCGCAGCTCCCGTGCATGCAGGTGCACGCGCTGCGCGGCGACCGCGCCGTACAGCACGTCGCCGACGATGGGATGACCGAGGCTGGCCATGTGCAGGCGCAACTGGTGGCTGCGGCCCGTGACCGGCTCCAGTTCAACGCGCGTGCGTTGCGCCGCGATGTCACGCGACAGCACGCGCCATCGGGTCAGTGCCGGCTTGCCGCGTTCGTGGTCGACCATCTGCTTCGGGCGGTTTGGCCAGTCGACGATCAGCGGCAGATCCACTTCACCCGCATCCCCTTCCAGCAGCCCCTGCACGATGGCTTCATAGCGCTTGCCCACCTCGCGCTTCTCGAACTGCATCGACAGCGCCACCTGCATGTCCTTGCCGCGCGCGTGCAGCAGCAGACCGGAGGTAACCTGGTCCAGGCGATGCACGGTCAGCGCATCGGCATACAGCCCCTGCAGCCGCGCGACCACGCAGTCCTGGTTTTCCACCGAGCGGCCGGGCACGGACAGCAGGCCGGCGGGCTTCTCGGCCACCAGCAGCGCGTCGTCGATGTAGTGCAGGTGGATCATGTCGTTGCCAGGTGCTCCATACGGAAACGGGGAAGCCGAAGCCTCCCCGTTTCCTGCGTACCGGCCAACGGCCGGCACCTACCCTGATGGAAAACGTGCCGGCAGACTGCCGGCACAGACCGCATCAGCCCAGCAGGTGGGCGACGCCGGCGCGCTCTTCTTCCAGCTCGGCCAGGGTCTTGTCGATGTACTTCTGGCTGAAGTCGTCGACCGGGAGATCCTTGACCAGGGTGTACTCGCCGTTCTCGGTGGTGACCGCGAAGCCGAAGATCACGCCTTCCGGAATGCCGTAGGAACCGTCGGACGGCACGCCCATGGTGACCCACTTGCCGTTGCTGCCCAGCACCCAGTCACGCACGTGGTCGATCGCTGCGTTGGCCGCCGAGGCCGCCGAGGACGAGCCACGGGCCTCGATGATCGCCGCGCCGCGCTTGCCGACGGTCGGGATGAAGGTGTTGGCGTTCCATTCCTGGTCGTTGATCGCATCGGCGATCGACGCGCCATCGGCGGTGGCGAAGCGGTAGTCCGGGTACATGGTCGGGCTGTGGTTGCCCCACACCACCAGCTTCTCCATGCCGGCGACCGGCTTGCCGAGCTTGGTCGACAGCTGGCTCAGCGCGCGGTTGTGGTCCAGGCGCAGCATGGCGGTGAAGTTGCGCGGGTTCAGGTCCGGCGCCGACTTCATCGCGATGTAGGCGTTGGTGTTGGCCGGGTTGCCGACCACCAGCACCTTCACGTCACGCTTGGCGACCTTGTTCAGTGCAGCGCCCTGGGCGGTGAAGATCTTCGCGTTTTCCAGCAGCAGATCCTTGCGCTCCATGCCCGGGCCGCGCGGACGCGCGCCGACCAGCAGGGCGATGTCGGCGTCCTTGAAGGCGACTTCGGCGTCGTCGGTGCCGACCATGCCGGCCAGCAGCGGGAACGCGCAGTCTTCCAGTTCCATCATCACGCCCTTCAGGGCGGCCTGGGCCTTGTCGACCGGCAGCTCCAGCAGCTGCAGGATGACCGGCTGGTCCTTGCCCAGCATTTCACCGGAGGCGATACGGAACAGCAGGGCGTAGCCGATCTGGCCGGCGGCGCCGGTCACGGCAACACGAACAGGTGCTTTCATGGGGATTTCCTCTGCTAAGAAGCTAAGTAGCGTTGTAGAAGATGGCCGCGCGGGCGGGGATGGCCTGGCGGGGCGGCCGCAACATGGAAACGGCCCCCTCTGCAGGGGGCCGTCGGGGGCGGATCAGGCGGCGAGGATCTTGTTCCACTCACCCACGCGCTCAGCCTGGGCGGCGAGCACGGCGTCGGTGTCGCCTTCCAGGGTGATCGAATGGATCACGTCGCCCTGCTTGACCGAATCGACGATCGCCTGGCCTTCCAGCACCTGGCCGAACACGGTGTGCTTGCCGTCCAGCCAATCGGTCTTGATGTGGGTGATGAAGAACTGGCTGCCATTGGTGTTCGGGCCGGCGTTGGCCATCGACAGCGAGCCGATCTGGTGCTTCACACCATTCTTCTCGTCTTCGAACTTGTAGCCCGGGCCACCGGTGCCACGACCCTGCGGGCAGCCGCCCTGGATCATGAAATCGGGGATCACGCGGTGGAAGATCAGGCCGTCATAGAAGCCGCGCTTGACCAGGTTCACGAAGTTGGCGACCGTCAGCGGCGCCTTGTCGGCGAACAGCTCGACCTTGATCGGGCCCTGGGTGGTGTCGAAAGTGGCGATGAGGGACATGCAGATCCTTGGATGCGGGGTGTGTAATCAGCCCCATAAGGATACACCTCCCCCGTGGCATGGGCGGCTTCGACCATCGGCGCAGGCAGGGTCTTCAGCCCGCGGACGGGCAGCGCCGGGAGCCAGGCTGAATGGGGACCTCGGCAGGTCTGAAATCCAGGTTTTCGCCAATCGTCAAGTTCGACGTATAATGTTGGACTTCTTTTTCCAAATCCGGCGCCGACTGGCCCCCTTTCGTATGTCCATCGAAAATCTTCGCAACATCGCCATCGTCGCTCACGTCGACCATGGCAAGACCACCCTGGTCGACCAGCTGCTGAAGCAGTCCGGCACCCTGTCCGAGCGTACCGTCCTCGCCGAGCGCGTGATGGACAGCAACGACCAGGAAAAGGAACGCGGCATCACCATCCTGGCCAAGAACACCGCCATCACCTGGGAAGACAAGAAGACCGGTATCAAGAACCGGATCAACATCGTCGACACCCCCGGACACGCCGACTTCGGCGGCGAGGTCGAGCGCGTGCTGTCGATGGTCGACACCGTGCTGATCCTGGTCGACGCGATGGACGGCCCGATGCCGCAGACCCGCTTCGTCACCCAGAAGGCCTTCGCGATGGGCTTCAAGCCGATCGTCGTGGTCAACAAGGTCGACCGTCCGGGCTCGCGTCCGGAGTGGGTGATCGACCAGGTCTTCGACCTGTTCGACAAGCTCGGCGCCACCAATGAGCAGCTCGACTTCCCGATCGTCTACGCCTCGGCCCTGAACGGCTACGCCGGCCTGGAAGACACCGTGCGCGACGGCGACATGACCCCGCTGTACGAAGCGATCATGCAGCACGCACCGAAGCCGGAAGTGGACCCGGAAGGTCCGTTCCAGATGCGCATCAGCCAGCTGGACTACAACAACTTCGTGGGCGTCATCGGCATCGGCCGCATCCAGCGCGGCACCCTGAAGAAGAACATGCAGGTCGCGGTGATCGACCGTGAAGGCAAGAAGCGCAACGGCAAGGTCGCGCAGGTGCTGGGCTTCCTGGGCCTGGAGCGCATCGAGCAGGACACTGCCGAAGCCGGCGACATCGTGGCCATCTCCGGTATTCCGGAACTGACCATCTCCGACACCCTGTGCCATCCGGAAACCCCGGAAGCGCTGCCGGCACTGACCGTCGACGAGCCGACCATCTCGATGACCTTCCAGGTCAACAACTCGCCGTTCGCCGGCAACAAGGACCTGTCCGGTGGCAAGTTCCTGACCAGCCGCCAGATCAAGGACCGTCTGGACCGCGAGCAGGTCCACAACGTGGCCCTGAAGGTGGAACAGCTGGAAGACGCCGACAAGTTCCTGGTCTCCGGCCGTGGCGAACTGCACCTGTCGGTGCTGATCGAGAACATGCGTCGTGAAGGCTACGAACTGGCCGTGTCGCGCCCGGAAGTGATCATCAAGCAGATCGACGGCCAGGCCATGGAGCCGATCGAGCAGCTGGTGGTGGACATCGAAGAAGTCCATCAGGGCGGCGTGATGGAAAAGCTGGGCACCCGCAAGGGCCAGCTGAAGAACATGGAATCGGACGGCAAGGGCCGTGTGCGCCTGGAATACCAGATCCCGGCCCGTGGCCTGATCGGTTTCCAGAACGAGTTCAAGACCCTCACCCAGGGTTCGGGCCTGCTGTTCCACGTGTTCGACCATTACGGTCCGAAGGAACAGGGCGCGATCGCCAAGCGCATCAACGGTGTGATGATCGCCAATGCTCCGGGTACCACCCCGGCTTACTCGCTGGGCCCGCTGCAGGAACGCGGCAAGCTGTTCGCTGCTGAAGGCGACAACGTGTATGAAGGTCAGCTGGTCGGCATCCACTCCAAGGACAACGACCTGACCGTCAACGCGATCAAGACCAAGCCGCTGACCAACATGCGCGCTTCGGGCAAGGACGATGCGATCCAGCTGACCCCGGCGATCAAGTACTCGCTGGAACAGGCCCTGGACTTCATCGAAGACGACGAGCTGGTCGAGATCACCCCGAAGGAGATCCGTCTGCGCAAGAAGTTCCTGACCGAAAGCGACCGCAAGAAGAACTCGCGCGGCGGCTGATCCAGCGAACCGTGAGCCAGAACGGCTACAACCCGGATCCGCATCGGCATCCGGGCCTCCACGTCATCGCCTTGCTCGAAGCGAGCAAGGCGATGCTGGCGTTGTTGGCGGCTACCGGACTGGAAATCCTCGGTCCGCAGCCGCTTCGCGACGGCGTCAATGCCCTGATCCGGCGTTTCAGCCTGGACCCGGATCACGGCACCCTGCCCTCGCTGTTGAATGCAATCAGTCCCGACGCGGTGCATCTGGCCGCGGCGGCGATGATCGGCTACGGCCTGCTGCACCTGGTCGAAGCCTGGGGTCTGTGGAAAGCCAAGGCATGGGCCTCCTGGCTGGGCTGCCTGACCGCCTCCATCTACCTGCCCTTCGATATCTACGCGATCGTCCGCCATCCCGGTTGGGCCTCGTGGACCGTGCTGGCGATCAACCTGGTCGTCGTCTACGTACTGGCGCGCGACCTGCGCAAGCGCCGCCGCTGAGCAGCCGCTACACTGGGGATCGGAGCCGTCGAAGCTGCCCCATGCGCCTGTCCTTGCCGCCCCTCCTGTCCTTCCTGATCGCCGCGTTGCCTGCGGGGCTCGCCGCTGGCTGCAGCCCGGCCGCGTCCACGGCGCATGCCGGTGAACCCGGCAACAGCACCATGCCCTTCCCCTACGCCGAGACCGAAGTTTCCGAACTGCAGGCGCGGATGGTCGCTGGTGAGCTCGACAGCGTCACCCTGACCGGCGCCTACCTCAAGCGCATCGCCACGCTGGACCGCACCGGGCCACGCCTGCGCGCGGTGATCGAACTCAACCCCGATGCCCTCAAGGAAGCCGCACAGCGCGACCAGGAGCGCCGTGCCGGCCACCTGCGTGGACCGCTGCATGGCATCCCGATCCTGCTGAAGGACAACATCAACGCCGCGCCAATGGCCACCAGTGCCGGCTCCCTCGCCCTGCAGGGCTTCCGCCCCGACGATGCCTATCTGGTCCGCCGCCTGCGCGAAGCGGGCGCGGTGGTGCTGGGCAAGACCAACCTCAGCGAGTGGGCCAACTTCCGTGGCAACGACTCCATCTCCGGCTGGAGCGCGCGCGGTGGCCAGACCCGCAATCCCTACCGCCTCAGTCATTCGCCCTGCGGCTCCAGCAGCGGCAGCGCGGTGGCCGTGGCCGCCAACCTGGCCAGCGTGGCGATCGGCACCGAGACCGATGGCAGCATCGTCTGCCCGGCGGCGATCAACGGCGTGGTCGGTCTGAAGCCGACCGTCGGCCTGGTCAGCCGCGAAGGCATCATCCCGATCTCCTTCAGCCAGGACACCGCGGGCCCGATGACCCGCAGCGTCGCCGACGCCGCCGCCGTGCTGACTGCCATCGCCGGCCGCGATGACGCCGATCCCGCCACCGCGACCATGCCCGGCCGCGCGGTCTACGACTACACCGCACGACTGGATCCGCAGGGCCTGCGCGGCAAGCGTATCGGCCTGCTGCAGACACCACTGCTGAAGTATCGCGGGATGCCGCCGCTGGTTGAGCAGGCTGTCGCTGAGCTGCGCCGTGCCGGCGCCGTGGTGGTGCCGGTGGAACTGCCCAACCAGGGCGCCTGGGCCGATGCCGAGCGGATCGTCCTGCTGTATGAATTCAAGGCGGGACTGGAGCGCTACCTCAGCACCTACCAGGCGCCACTGCGCAGCCTGGCCGGGCTGATCGCCTTCAACGAGGCACACAAGGGCCAGGAACTGGGCCTGTTCGGCCAGGAGCTGCTGCAGGAGGCCGAGGCGACCCCTGGCCTGGGCGATCCCGTGTACATCCGCGCGCGCAGCGATGCGCGGCGACTGGCGGGCCCGGAAGGCATCGACGCCGTGTTGGCATCGCAGAAGCTGGATGCGCTGGTCGCACCGACAACCGGCGTGGCCTGGCCCCTGCGCAGCACGGGTGATGACTTCCCCGGCGAGAGCTACAGTGTCGCCGCCGTCGCCGGCTACCCCAGCCTGAGCGTGCCGATGGGCCAGATCGATGGCCTGCCTGCGGGGCTGTTGTTCATGGGCACGGCCTGGAGCGAACCGAAGCTGATCGAGATGGCCTACGCGTATGAGCAGCGGACACGCGCCAGGCGTCCGCCGCGCTTCGATACCGACACCCTGATCGAATCCGGCGATCCGTGATCGTGTTTCTGTAGAGCCGAGCCCACGCTCGGCTTCACCGGAAAATCGAAAGCAGCCGAGCATGGCTCGGCTCTACAGAGGCTGGCCCGGCTCCACCGGCGCGATGGCCGCCTCACCATCCTCCGCACCCGGCGAGCGCACATCGGCGCTGCCTGCACGCCGCATCCGCGGCATATCCAGCTCACCGTCCCGCTGCAGGCGCGCGCGCACCTGCGGCAGCGATTGCGGATGCTCGCGCGCGAGGAAATCCAGCATGCGTTCACGCACCAGGCAGCGCAGGTCGAACGCATCGCCGGAACTGCGCGCACTGACCAGCAGGCGCACCTGGATCGCGCGCTCGCTGGTCTCGGTCACCTGGGTCACGCACACCCGTCCATCCCACAGCGGTTGGCCCTGGCAGATGCGCTCCAGCTCGGCACGTATCGCCGCGATCGGCGCACGGTAGTCCAGCCACAGAAAGGCCGTACCCAGCAGGTCGGCACTGCGTCGCGTCCAGTTCTGGAACGGATGCTCGATGAACCATGTCAGCGGCACCACCATCCGCCGCTCATCCCAGATGCGCACCACCACATAGCTGCTGCCGATTTCCTCGACGCGCCCCCATTCGCCCTCGACGATCACCACGTCATCGAGCCGGATCGGCTGTGTCACCGCGATCTGCAGACCGGCGATCAGGTTGCCGAACACCGGTTTGGCGGCGATACCCGCCACCAGGCCGATCAGGCCCGCCGACGCCAGCAGCGCCGTGCCGATCTTCTGCACCATCGGGAAGGTCAGCAGCACCAGCGACGCGCCGAGCACGATGATGCCGCCCATCAGCACGCGGCTGAGCACCCGCGTCTGGGTCTGGATGCGGCGCGCTTCGAGGTTGTCCGAGACATCGATGGGATGGCTGCGCAGGATCGCCCGCTCGCCCGCTGCAACGCCGCGCACCAGCAGCCAGATGAAGCAGGCGGTCAGAGCGATGTGCAGCACGCGCAGCAGTTGATCGAGCGTGTGTTCCGGCAATGGCGTGGACTGCAGCGCCGGCACCAGCAGCAGCAAGGGCAACGCCAGCGCCAGCGGCGGACCAATCACCCGGCCGATGCGCGCGCGGCGCCGATCACGCCCGCGCAGGCGGCGATACAGGGCCAGTACGGCCCAGGCACCCAGGCCACCGACCACCAAAGCGGTTCCGATCGGCCACAGATACTGCTGCAGGTGTTGCCAGACCACTGCGTATCCTCGCTGTCTACATCGAGGAGCCAGCGTGGCGCATGCACCATGAGCGCGATGTCAGTCGTTCGTAAGCAGAATGTAGGCGGGGGTGTTCGGCAGGGCTGCGCCCTGCACCCGCAGAGGCCGGAGCAACGGCAACGGCAAAAGCCGGCATTCCGTGGGATGGCAGGGTGGGTCCGGTTGCGGGGGACGCCGTGAATCCGTCCCTGGAGGCTTGGGCGCGCCATCCCTGGCGCTTACACCCCCGCAACCGGATCCACCCCGCCTTCGACAGATTCCCGCGATCTGTCGGAACGGATCTGACCCCAGATGGATTTCAAAATCTGACAGATGTGTCGACCAAGGTCGACACCTACCAACAGCCGCGGAGATCTGTCGAAGGTGGGGCGGTGTCGGATTGCGGGGTGTCCGCGGCATGGATGCCGCGGCCAAGCCTACAGGGACGTACTTGCGGCGTCCCCGCAATCCGACACCGCCCCGCCAACCACGGAATGCCGCTGTCGCTGTCGCTGTTGCTGTTGCTCTGGCAGTGGCCTCTGCGGGTGCAGGGCGCAGCCCTGCAGAAGCCAACCCTCAGCGCACTTGCTCCTGCTTGCGCACGATCGCCATCGCAATCTCCAGCGACTGCTCGTAGTTCAATCGCGGATCGACAGTCGAACGATACGCACGCTCCAGGTCACGCTCGGTCAACTCGCGTGCACCGCCGGTGCATTCGGTCACATCCTCACCGGTCAGTTCCAGATGCACGCCCCCCAGGCGGGTGCCTGCGGCCGCGTGCAGGTCGAACGACATCTCGACCTCACCACGTACATTGTCAAAGCGCCGCGTCTTGAAACCGTTGGCGGTGCTCTCGGTATTGCCATGCATCGCATCGCACACCCACAGCACGCGGC
The DNA here is from genome assembly GCF_021605635.1 of Stenotrophomonas sp. PA-6-5C. Classification (NCBI taxonomy): domain Bacteria; kingdom Pseudomonadati; phylum Pseudomonadota; class Gammaproteobacteria; order Lysobacterales; family Lysobacteraceae; genus Stenotrophomonas; species Stenotrophomonas sp. PA-6-5C. The sequence goes on along the minus strand of NZ_WKEE01000014.1, from coordinate 85,454 downwards.
GACCATCGCGCTTGACCGCATCCAGCAACGGCGGCAGCTTCTGCGCGATCTGCGCCGCACCCATGCGGTGGATGAAGCTCAGGCGGCCCGGCTCGTCATCCGGATTGAGCACATCGATCAGGCGCAGCAGCTGGTCCGGCGTCACCGACGGGCCCACCTTGATCGCGATCGGATTGCGCACGCCACGCAGGTACTCCACGTGTGCGCCATCCAGCGCGGCGGTACGCATGCCGATCCACGGATAGTGCGTGCTCAGGTTCAACCAGCCCTGCTGGCGCGGCACCTGCCGGGTCAGCGCCTGCTCGTAGGGCAACAGCAGCGCTTCATGCGAGGTGTAGAAATCGATGCGGTTGAGGTTGTGCACGCGGGCCCCGGCCAGGGTCTCCATGAAGTGCACGGCATCGCCGATCGAGGCGACCATCTTCTGGTACTCGGCAGCCAACGGCGAGTGGCTTACCCATTCCAGGTTCCAGTATTCGGGATGGTGCAGGTCGGCGAAGCCGCCATCGATCAGCGCACGCACGAAGTTCATCGTCATCGCCGAATGCGCGTGGGCCTGCAGCATCCGCTTCGGATCGGGCAGCCGCGCCGCCTCGGTGAAGGCCGGCGCATTGATGACATCGCCACGGTAGCTGGGCAGGGTCACGCCATCCCGGGTTTCGGTATCGGCCGAACGGGGCTTGGCGTACTGCCCGGCGAAACGACCGACGCGGATCACCGGCTGACGCAGGCCGTGCACCAGCACCAGGCTCATCTGCAGCAGCACCTTCAAGCGGTTGGAAATCGTGCCCGATTCGCAGTCGCTGAAATTCTCCGCGCAGTCACCGCCCTGCAGCAGGAAACGCTTGCCTTCCTGGGCGTCGGCCAGCTGCTGCTTCAGCGCCAGGATCTCCCATGAGGTCACCAGCGGCGGCAGCCGCTTCAACTCGTGCAGCGCGGCATCCAGTGCCACCGGATCGGGATAGGTCGGCATCTGCAGCGCGGTCTTGCCCCGCCAGCTCTCCGGTGACCAGGCAGCGCCAGCAGCGATGGCGGCAGGATCGGGGGCGGGCGGAACGGCGGACAGGCTCATCACGGACATCCGGGGGTGGGGGGCGGTCATGGTCGCAGAGCCAGCCGCTGACGCAAAGGGCCAGGCACCGCCGCGACTGCCTGAACGGCGTGGAAAGGGGCCGCCTGATCGGCCAGAAACGGCATGGTCGCCGCCGCGGGACAGGCGCATGATCGGCACGCAGTTGTTACGGAGTAACACTCCCTCATGGATCGGCCCCTTCCCCCCTTCCCTGCCCATTTCCCATGAAGCCCTCCCTGCTCACCACCGCCATCACCTTCGCCCTGATCCTGGCCAGCCAACCCGTGCTTGCCGCCGACACTGATGCCAGCGCGGCTGCGGTCAAGGACCTCGACGTGGTCACCGTCAGCGCCCAGCTCGACCAGGCCCGCAACGCCCTGTCTCCGGACATCGGCAGCAGCCAGTACCAGATCACCGCCGAGGACATCCAGAAGCAGCCCCTGGGCGCCTCCGCCCCGCTCAGCCAGGTGCTGCTGCAGGCCCCGGGCGTGGTCCAGGACTCCTACGGCGGCGTGCACGTGCGCGGCGACCACGCCAACCTGCAGTACCGCATCAACGGCGTACTGCTGCCCGAATCGATCTCCGGCTTCGGCCAGACCCTGGATGCCCGCACCATCAAGAGCATCCGCCTGATGGATGGCGCCCTGCCGGCCCAGTTCGGTGAACGCACCGCCGCAGTGGTCGATATCACGACCCGCAGTGGCGCCGAGCTGGGCAACGGCGGCAGCGCGGGCGTCACCGGCGGCTCGTTCGGCAAGGTCAACCCGAATGCCTCCTGGTGGGGCAACCAGGGCCGCTGGAGCTGGTTCCTGACCGGCAACTACGATCAGAACGAGGTCGGGCTGGAGAACCCCACCAGCGCCCGCAAGCCGCAGCATGACGATACCCACCAAGGGAAGGCCTTTGCCGACCTGACCTATCTGGTCAACGACAGCACCCGCCTGAGCGTGTTCGCCGGCTTTGCCAACAACCGCTTCCAGATCCCGGTCAACCCGGGGCAGACCCCGCAGTTCGGTTACCTGGACACCACCACCTTCGATTCCAGCCAGCTGGACGAAACCCAACGCGAGACCACCCGCTTCGGCATGCTGGTGCTGCAGGGCACGCTGGGCCAGACCGCGTACCAGCTGTCGGCCGGCCAGCGCTACAGCGACGTGGCCTTCAACCCGGACATCGTCGGCGACCTGGTGTTCAGTGGCGTCGCCTCGCAGGTCCAGCGCAGCAACCGCGCCAACACCCTGCAGGCCGATTTCTCCACACCGCTGGGCGACAACCACACCCTGCGCTATGGCCTGTATGGCAACTACGAACACGCCGCGGCCAACAACAGCAGTTGGGTCTTCCCGGTCGATGCCGATGGCCGGCAGACAAGCACCACGCCGCAGCTGATCCCGGACCGCAACGCCTTCCACGCCAGCACAGCGGCACTGTACGTGCAGGATGAGTGGCGGATAGGCGATGACTGGACGGTCAACTACGGCCTGCGCGGCGACCGCTTCAAGGCGTTCGGCCACACCGAGGGCCAGCTCAGCCCGCGCCTGGGCGTGGTCTGGAATGCCAGCGACAGCACCACGGTGCATGCCGGCTACTCGCGCTACTTCACCCCGCCCGCCAGCGAACTGGTCGCCGGCAGCGATCTGGCCCTGTTCGATGGCACCAGCAACCAGCAACCCGCCGGTGGCAGCAACACGCCGTTGTCCGAGCGCAGCGACTACTACGACATCGGCGTGTCACAGCAGATCGGCGACCACCTCACCCTCGGCCTGGATGCCTACGACCGCCGTGTCTCGCGCCTGCAGGACGAAGGCCAGTTCGGCGCCGCCTACATCTATTCCACCTTCAATTATCGTCGCGGCCACATCCATGGCCTGGAGTTCAGCGCCGACTACAGCAACGGGCCGATCAGTGCGTACTTCAACGCCGCCTACAACAAGGCGATGGGCACCCAGGTCATCACCAGCCAGTACAACCTCGATCCGGATGCACTTGCCTACGTGCAGCAGAACTGGATCCATCTGGACCACGACCAGAAGCTGACTTCTTCCGGCGGCGTCAGCTACGCGTTCGCTGGGCACAACCGGGTGGGTGCGAACTACGTGTACGGCAGCGGCCTGCGTTCGGACATCGAGGGCGTGCCCAATGGCGGTGAGCTGCCGTCGTACCTGCAGGTCAATCTCAGCGCCGCGCATGACTTCAACGCCGACAGCGGCCATCCGCTGCATGTGCAGCTGGCCGTGCTCAACACGCTGGACCGCAGCTACCAGCTGCGCGATGGCGGAGGCATCGGCGTGTTCGCGCCGCAATGGGGGCCGCGTCGCGGCGCCTATCTGAGCCTGCAGCAGGATTTCTGAGGTAGTGCCGGCCGCTGGCCGGCATTGCACGGGACTGTACCGCCCCTGGGGTTGCCGGCCAGCGGCCGGCACTACCGGAACCCAGTAGAGCCACGCCATGCGTGGCTCCAGACTGGATCAGCGCTTGACCTTGCGCAGCGACACAACCAACGCCCACAACGCCAGCAGCACGAACCACACGCCCGACCACATCGGCATGGTCAGGCCGAGGAAGGTCCAGTCGATGTTGCCGCAGTTGCCGGTGCCGGTCAGCACGGTACGGAACACTTCCAGCGGCCCCATGGTCTCGCGCAGGAAGGCCAGCGGCGGGCCACAGGTCGCCCCCATCTCCGGCGGCAGCATCTGCACGTAGACGTGGCGAGCGGCGATGCCAACGCCCACGGCAGCGGCGATGAACGCGAGGATGCCGTAGGTCGCCCGTCCCGGACGGTTGGATGGCCCATGCAGGGCACCGATCAGGAACAGCAGGCCCAGGGCGACAAATGCCAGGCGCTGGAAGATGCACAGCGGACACGGCTCCAGGCCCATCTTCAACTGCAGGAAGATGGCGTAGCCCAGCAGGCCCGCGCAGATCAGGAAGCCCAGCAGGAACTGGGCACGGAAAGGCCAGCGCAGAGGATTCATCGGCAACGCTCGTGTAGTACGGACCGCAAGCGTAACCGAGACTGCGCGCCGTTCGAACCGCCACAACGTCGCGCCCGTCGGAACGGTGCGGGCTCGGATCCCTTTGCGGATGCAAAGGGCTCTGCCACCCCAGAAACGGAAAAACCCGGCACGAGGCCGGGTTCTTCACCGAATGACGGGTGTCGCGCGTCGATTACTCTTCGACGGCTTCAGCCACGACCGGACGGTCAACCAGTTCGACGTAGGCCATCGGCGCGTTGTCGCCGGCGCGGAAGCCGCACTTCAGCAGGCGCAGGTAGCCGCCCGGACGGGTCGCGTAGCGCGGGCCCAGGATGGTGAACAGGTTGCCGACGGCTTCGTTGTCGCGCAGGCGGGCGAAGGCCAGACGACGGTTGGCGACGGAATCGACCTTGGCCAGGGTGATCAGCGGCTCGGCGACGCGGCGCAGTTCCTTGGCCTTCGGCAGGGTGGTCTTGATCAGCTCGTGCTTGAACAGCGAGGCGGCCATGTTCTTGAACATCGCTTCGCGGTGGGCGCTGGTACGGCTGAACTTACGGCCGGATTTCTGGTGACGCATGGTGATATTCCTTGGTTAATGATGTGGCTTTGCGGATCGTTGTCGCCTTCCTGGCGCTGCTGCTCGGACTGCGGTTGGTCCTGGCCATCCGTCCTGGACGACCTGCCCGCGAACCTTCGTTCGTCGTGGCGGTATTGCCTTGGTGCAATGGCCCCGTCGTTGCCGACGGGGCCATGCAGTCTTGCAGAAAGGCTGTATCAGCCCAGCATGCCGTGGCTGGCGACGCCGGCCGGCGGCCAGTTCTCCAGCTTCATGCCGAGCGACAGGCCACGCTGGGCCAGCACTTCCTTGATCTCGGTGAGCGACTTCTTACCCAGGTTCGGGGTCTTCAGCAGCTCGACTTCGGTCTTCTGGATCAGATCGCCGATGTAGTAGATGCTCTCGGCCTTCAGGCAGTTGGCCGAACGCACGGTCAGCTCCAGATCGTCGATCGGGCGCAGCAGCACCGGATCCACGCCGTTGTTGGCCGGCTTCGCCGCACCGCGGTCGCGGTGGGTGAAGTCACCGAACACCGACAGCTGATCGCTGAGGATGTCGGCAGCGGTACGCACTGCTTCTTCGGCGTCGATGGTGCCGTTGGTCTCGATATCGATGACCAGCTTGTCCAGATCGGTGCGCTGTTCGACACGAGCCGCTTCCACGGCATAGGCGACACGGCGGACCGGCGAGAACGAGGCATCCAGGACCAGGCGGCCGATGGCACGGGTTTCTTCGTCCGGACGACGACGCGCAGCAGCCGGCTGATAGCCGAAACCACGCTCGATCTTCAGACGCATGTTCACTGCCGTGTCCTTGGTCAGGTGGCAGATCACGTGGTCGCCGTTCAAGATCTCCACATTGTGGTCGACCTTGATGTCGGCAGCGGTGACAACGCCCGGACCCTGCTTGGACAGGGACAGAGTCGCGTTGTCGCCAGAGTGCATACGGATGGCCACGTCCTTCAGGTTCAGCAGGACTTCCAGCACATCCTCCTGCAGACCTTCGACCGTGGTGTACTCGTGCAACACGCCGTCGATTTCGACTTCCGTGATGGCGAAGCCCGGGATGGACGACAGCAGCACGCGACGCAGGGCATTACCCAGCGTATGCCCGTAACCCCGCTCCAAAGGTTCGATAACGACCTTTGCACGGGTGTCGGTAATGCGTTCGATCTGCGGACCGCGAGGACGCAGAACCTGGTTGGCGGTAACCGTCATGTTGCGGGTTCTCCTAGTGAACCCCCGGCCGTCGCCGGGGGCTCTCCAATGTGAATTACTTCGAATACAGCTCGACGATCAGCGCTTCGTTGATGTCCGCAGGCAGATCCGAACGATCCGGAACAGCCTTGAAGATGCCGGAGAACTTGCCGGAATCCACTTCAACCCACGACGGGCTCAGGTCATGCTGGGCGGCGACGGTCAGGGCTTCCTGGACGCGCAGCTGCTTGGCAGCCTTTTCAGACAGGGCGATGGCGTCGCCAGCCTTGACCTGGTACGAGGCCAGGTTGACCGACTTGCCATTCACGGTGACGCCGCGGTGCGACACCAGCTGACGGGCAGCCGGACGGGTCACGGCGAAGCCCATGCGGTAGACAACGTTGTCCAGGCGGGTTTCCAGCAGCTGCAGGAGGTTCTCGCCGGTGTTGCCCTTCTTGGTCGAGGCCTTCTTGTAGTAGTTGCGGAACTGACGCTCCAGCAGACCGTAGATACGCTTGACCTTCTGCTTTTCACGCAGCTGGGTAGCGTAGTCGGACAGCTTGCCCTTACGGGCAGTGGCGCCATGCTGGCCGGGCTTCTGCTCCAACTTGCACTTGGAATCCAGCGCACGCGCCGGGCTCTTCAGGGACAGGTCGGCGCCTTCGCGACGGGCGAGCTTACAGGTAGGACCGATATAACGAGCCATTTCTTATCGCTCCCTTTAGACGCGACGCTTCTTCGGCGGACGGCACCCGTTGTGCGGGATAGGCGTCACGTCGATGATGTTGGTGATCTTGTAGCCGACGTTGTTCAACGAACGCACGGCCGACTCACGGCCCGGACCCGGACCCTTGATGCGGACTTCCAGCGACTTCACGCCGTAGTCCAGCGCAGCACGACCGGCCTTTTCAGCAGCCACCTGGGCTGCGAACGGGGTCGACTTGCGCGAACCGCGGAAGCCAGCGCCACCGGAGGTCGCCCACGACAGAGCGTTGCCCTGACGGTCGGTGATGGTCACGATGGTGTTGTTGAACGAAGCGTGGACGTGGGCAACGCCGTCGGTGACGACGCGCTTGATCTTCTTCTTGGTCTTAGCAGCAGGCTTAGCCATTTATATGTCCCTTACTTCCTGATCGCCTTGCGCGGGCCCTTGCGGGTGCGGGCGTTGGTACGGGTGCGCTGGCCACGCAGCGGCAGACCGCGACGGTGACGCAGGCCGCGGTAGCAGCCCAGGTCCATCAGGCGCTTGATCGCGATACCGATTTCACGGCGCAGATCGCCTTCCACGATGTACTTGCCGACTTCGGCGCGCAGGCGCTCGATTTCCGGCTCCGACAGATCGCGGATCTTGGTGGTCGAAGTGACGCCTGCGACTTCGCAGACCTTCTTCGAACGGGTACGGCCGATGCCGTAAATGCTTTGCAACCCGACCCAGACATGCTTCTGGGCTGGCAGGTTGACGCCTGCAATACGCGCCATGACGCGGTTCTCCAGCTGAGTGATGGCCGACAGCGCGCTCAAGGCACGCCGATCCGGCAGGATGGATCAAAAAAGTGAACCAGTGATACTAACAAGGTTCCGGTTTACTTGGAAGCCCGTGAAACCAGAGGTTTCATGAACCCGGCCCGGGGAGTGTGCCCAGGCTCCGGCGCCGGATGGGGTTGGACCTGGAGTTGCCTCCCGGGCCGCCCGCGCTACTCCAGCGCGGGACCACCTCATCACACCCCCACCCGGAACCGCTGCGGGGGCCGCCCTTCGTTTGTGTGGCCAGAGTCCGCGAAGCGGAGGACCATCACGTCAGGAAGACGAAAGTATAGCAGGCTAATCAGCCGCGAGCAAAACCGCCGCGGTTGCCGCCCTTCAGGTTGGCCTTCTTCAGCAGGCTCTCGTACTGGTGGGACATCAGGTGCGCCTGCACCTGGGCGATGAAGTCCATCACCACCACCACCACGATCAACAGCGAAGTACCGCCGAAGTAGAACGAGGCATTCAACTGCGTGCGCATCAGTTCCGGCAGCAGGCAGACGATCACCAGGTAGGCCGAACCGGCAGCAGTCAGTCGGGTCAGCACGCCGTCGATGTAGTCGGCGGTGGCCTTGCCCGGACGGATGCCCGGAATCAGCGCGCCCGACTTCTTCAGGTTGTCGGCGGTTTCCTGCGAGTTGAACACCAGCGCGGTATAGAAGAACGCGAAACCGGTGATCAGCGCAGCGAACACGATCATGTGCAGCGGCTCGCCCGGACCCAGGGCATTGGCGACCTTCTGCAGGGTCTGGCCAAAGGTGCTCTGGTTGGCCGCCTGGCCGGACCACATGGCCAGGGTGGCCGGGAAGGCCAGCAGGCTCGAGGCGAAGATCGCCGGAATGACGCCGGCCATGTTCAGCTTCAGCGGCAGGAACGAGGTCTGGTTCATGTACGCGTTGCGACCGCCCTGGCGGCGCGCGTAATTCACCGTGATCCGGCGCTGGCCGCGTTCGACGAACACCACGAAGAAGGTGAAGGCGAGCACGACGATGGCGATCAGCAGCAGCTGGATGAACTGGATGTTGCCGTCGCGGTAGGCGTCGAAGGTGTGGATGACCGCACCCGGCAGGCCCGCCACGATACCGGCGAAGATGATCAGCGAGACGCCGTTGCCGATGCCGCGCTCGGTCACCTGCTCACCAACCCACATCAGGAACATGGTGCCGGCGGTCAGTGCGACCACGGCAGTGAGCACGAAGCCCATGCCCGGCATGTACACGACCGGTGCGCCGGTCGGCGACACCTGGCCCTGCAGCGCCAGCGCGATCGAACCGCCCTGCACCACTGCGAGCAGCACGGCGCCAATGCGCGAATACTGGGTGATCTTGCGGCGGCCGGACTCACCTTCCTTCTGCATCGCCTTCAAGGCGGGGAAGATGTGCACAGCCAGCTGCATCACGATCGATGCCGAAATGTACGGCATCACGTTCAGCGCGAAAATGCTGAAACGGTGCAGGGCGCCGCCCGAGAACATGTTGAACATGTCCACGATGCCGCCGCCCTGCTGTTGCATCATGGCAAGCATGGCATCGGGATTGACGCCCGGCACCGGCACGTAGCAGCCGATGCGATAGACGATCAAAGCCCCGACGACGAACAGCAAACGTTGGCGAAGTTCAGTGAACTTGCCCATTCCGCCCGCGAGGTTACCGATGCCAGCTTGCGCCATGATTCTCTTACTCCGTTACGCTGCCGCCGGCAGCTTCGATCGCAGCCTTGGCACCAGCCGTGGCAGCAACACCCTTCAGGGTGAACGCCTTGGTCACTTCGCCCTTGACGACGACCTTGGCCTTCTTGGCAGTGCTCGGGACCAGCTTGGCAGCACGCAGGGCAGCGAAGTCGATCTCGCCGGCCGGCAGCTTGTCCAGCTGGTACAGCAGCACTTCAGCGGTGTCCTTGGCGATCGGCGAACGGAAGCCGATCTTCGGCAGACGACGCTGCATGGGGGTCTGGCCGCCTTCGAAGCCAGCCTTGATCTTGCCGCCACCCTTGCGGGCGAACGAACCCTTGTGGCCGCGGCCGCAGGTCTTGCCCAGGCCGGAACCGATACCGCGACCGACGCGGGTACGTTCCTTGCGGGCGCCCGGTGCCGGGCTCAATTCATTCAGATGCATGGTCATTGGATTATTCCTCAACCTTGACGAGGTAGTGGACCTTGTTGATCAGGCCGCGAACCTGCGGGCTGTCCTTCAGTTCACGCACATCGTTCAGCTTGCCCAGACCCAGCGCACGCACCGACAGGCGATGACGCGCCTGGGCACCACGCAGGCCGCGAACCAGACGGACCTTGACGGTCTTGGTGGTTTCATTAGCCATGGTTGAGATCCTCCACCTTCTTGCCGCGCTTGGCCGCGATACGAGCCGGCGACTGCGCTGCAGTCAGGCCCTTCACGGTGGCACGCACCAGGTTGATCGGGTTGCGCGAACCGGTGGCCTTGGCCAGCACGTTCTTCACGCCCACTGCTTCCAGCACGGCGCGCATGGCACCACCGGCAATGACGCCGGTACCTTCGGAAGCCGGCTGCATGAACACGCGCGCTGCGCCGTGACCATCCTTGATGGTGTGCCACAGGGTGCCGTTGTTCAGATCGACGGTGACCTGGTTCTTGCGAGCCTGCTCCATCGACTTCTGGATGGCGACCGGCACTTCGCGGGCCTTGCCATAACCGAAACCGACCTTGCCTTCGCCGTCGCCGACAACAGTCAGGGCGGTGAAGGTGAACTGACGGCCACCCTTGACGGTCTTGCTGACGCGGTTGACCGCGACCAGCTTTTCGATCATGCCGTCGTCGACTTTCTCTTCGCGGTTACGGTCGCGATCGCGACCCCGCTGCTGACGTTCTTCTGCCATGTTTATTCCTTGGTTGTTGGGTTATGTACGGCTCGAGGCCGCTTATGGTTGTGGAGTGGTGCGTTGTTGCGGTGGGCCGCTGCAGAAGAGCGGCGCCGCCCAGCCTCACTCAGGCTGGCGAGCAGGCGGACATGGGGGCCGAAGCCCCCTGCCCTGATCCCTTAGAACTGCAGGCCGGCTTCGCGGGCAGCGTCAGCCAGGGCCTTGATGCGGCCGTGGTAACGGTAACCCGAACGATCGAAGGCAACCTTCTCGACGCCGGCGGCCTTGGCGCGCTCAGCGACGATGCGGCCAACCTTGGCGGCGGCATCGGCGTTCTTGCCGTTCTTCAGGCCTTCCTTGATGTCGGCCTGGGTGGTGTTGGCAGCAGCCAGCACCTTCGAGCCGTCAGCGGTGAAGACCTGTGCGTACAGGTGCTGGCCGGTGCGCAGCACCGACAGGCGGGCCACACCGAGCACACGGATGTGGGCACGGGTCGACTTGGCGCGACGCAGGCGGGCGATGTTCTTGTTCATGATGTTTTTTCCTTGAAAGCTGAAGGTTGGGCTTTTCCCTGGAAAGTCCGCACATGGATCTGCGGGCTCTTGCGAGGGACTCGCGCTTACGCCTTCTTGGCTTCCTTACGGATGATGACTTCGTCGGAGTACTTCACGCCCTTGCCCTTGTACGGCTCCGGCTTGCGGAACGCACGGATCTTGGCGGCAGCTTCACCGACGGCCTGCTTGTCAGCGCCCTGCACCAGGATTTCGGTCTGGGTCGGGGTGGTGATGGTGATGCCTTCCGGCGCCACGAACACGATCGGGTGCGAGTAGCCCAGCGACAGGCTGAGGTCCTTGCCCTGCATCGCAGCACGGTAACCCACGCCGACCAGCTCCAGCTTGCGCTCGAAGCCTTCGGAAACACCCTTGACCATGTTGGACAGGATGGCGCGGACGGTACCGGTCAGCGGGATCAGGTCCACGTTGTCGGTGCTCAGGGTGGCAACGCCGTTTTCGACATTGATGTTGATACCAGCCGGCTTGGCCAGCGACAGGGTGCCCTTCGGGCCCTTGGCGATGACGTTGTCGTTCTGGACGTTCAGTTCAACCTTACCCAGGTCGATCGGCTTCTTGGCTACACGGGACATGGTCTACTCCTTTCGCCTTAGGCCACGAAGCACAGGACTTCGCCGCCGACGCCCAACTGGCGCGCCTGCGCATCAGTCATGATGCCCTTGGAGGTGGAAATGATGGAAATGCCCAGGCCGTTCATGACCTTCGGCAGTTCGCTCTTGCCGCGGTACTGGCGCAGGCCCGAACGCGAGAAGCGCTTCAGGGTCGCGATGACCGGCTTGCCTTCGAAATACTTCAGCACGATTTCCAGCTCGGACTTGTTGTTCTCGAGCGCGGTCACGCGCAGGTCGGCGATGTAACCCTCGTCCTTCAGGACCTGGGCGATCGCAACCTTGATCTTGGACGACGGGGCTTTCACCGTCTGCTTGCCAACCGCTGCCGCATTCTTGATGCGGACCAGCAGGTCGGCGATGGGATCAGTCATGCTCATATGAGTACCTTTGAGTGCACCGATATCCGCTTTCGCGAAAATCTGTTGTCTCCTGGAAACGGGCCAGGCCCCCTCCCCTACGCGTTGCGCAGAGCAAGACGCGGGAGTATACGCCAAAAGAGCCCGACTTGCGTCGGGCTCTTCGGTTTTTTGCAGAGGGAAAGCTGAACGCTCCCCCTCCCCGGCTGCGAGGGCCCCCGAAGGCGCCCTCGCTGGCAGGACCGGCTGGGATTACCAGCTGGCCTTGCGCAGGCCCGGAACGTCGCCACGCATGGTGGCTTCGCGCAGCTTGTTGCGACCCAGGCCGAACTTGCTGTACACGCCACGCGGGCGGCCAGACAGTTCGCAACGGTTGCGGTGGCGGCTCGGCGACGAATCGCGCGGCAGCTTCGACAACTTGGTGGCGGCCTCGATCTTCTCTTCGTAGCTCGCGTCCGGGGAGGACACGATCTTCTTCAGAGCAGCACGCTTGACAGCGAACTTTTCAGCCAGCTTCTTCCGCTTGATGTCGCGGTTGACCATGGAGGTCTTTGCCATTTCGGTTTCCTCGACGAATCAGTTACGGAACGGGAACTTGAACGCTGCCAGCAGCGCCTTCGCTTCCGCGTCGGTCTTCGCAGTGGTGGTGATGGCGATATCCATACCGCGGATCGCGTCGACAGCGTCGAAGTCGATTTCCGGGAAGATGATCTGTTCCTTCACACCCATGTTGAAGTTGCCGCGACCGTCGAAGGAACGACCGGAAACACCACGGAAGTCGCGCACGCGCGGCAGCGAGATGTTGATCAGGCGGTCCAGGAACTCGTACATCTTGTGGCGACGCAGCGTGGTCTTGCAGCCGATCGGCCAACCATCACGGATCTTGAACGATGCCACCGAGATACGCGACTTGGTGACGATCGGCTTCTGGCCCGAGATCTTGGTCATGTCGCCAACGGCGTTTTCCAGGATCTTCTTGTTGGTGGCCGCTTCGCCGACACCCATGTTCAGGGTGACTTTGACCAGCTTCGGCACCTGCATGGAATTGGTGTAACCGAACTGCTTCATCAGCGCCGGCACCACTTCTTCCTTGTAAAACTTTTCGAGACGGGAAGTCATCTTCTCATTCCTCAGGCGTCGAGCGCCTCACCGCTGGAGCGGAACACACGCAGTTTGCGTCCATCCTCCAGCACCTTGAAGCCAACGCGCTCGCCCTTGCCCGAAGCCGGGTTCAGCACATTCACGTTGGAGATATGGATCGACGCTTCACGCTCGACCACGCCGCCGGCAACACCTGCCTGCGGGTTCGGCTTGGTGTGGCGCTTGACGATGTTCACGTTGGCGACGACCAGACGGTCGCCATCGACGCGGACGACTTCGCCCTGCTTACCCTTGTCCTTGCCAGCGTTGACGACAACCTGGTCGCCCTTCTTGATACGGTTAGCCATGATTATCTCCTGTCGCTCACAGCACTTCGGGAGCGAGCGAGACGATCTTCATGAACTTCTCCGAACGAAGTTCACGAGTCACCGGCCCGAAGATACGGGTCCCGATCGGCTCCTGCTTGTTGTTAAGCAGAACGGCAGCGTTGCCGTCGAAGCGGATCAGCGAGCCGTCGGCGCGACGCACACCCTTGCGGGTACGCACCACGACGGCGTCATACACTTCACCCTTCTTGACCTTGCCGCGCGGAATCGCATCCTTCACGGTGACCTTGATGATGTCGCCGATGCCGGCGTAACGGCGCTTGGAACCACCCAGCACCTTGAAGCACATCACTCGCTTGGCACCAGAATTGTCGGCGACGTCAAGGTAGCTCTGCATCTGGATCATGATTCAGACTCCTTATTCAGCCGCACGCGTGATGACTTCCACCACGCGCCAGTTCTTGGTCTTGGACATCGGAGCAATCTCGGTCACGCGGACGACATCGCCTTCCTTGCAGGCGTTGTCGGCATCGTGGGCGTGCAGCTTCGTCGAGCGCTTGATGTACTTGCCGTACAGTGCGTGCTTGACCTGACGCTCGACCAGGACGGTAACCGTCTTGTCCATCTTGTTGCTGACGACACGGCCTTCGACCGTGCGCAGCGCTTTGTTTTCAGTATTGTCGCTCATAGCGGCCATCCTTACTTCGTGCTGCCGAGCAGGGTCTTGACGCGAGCAATTTCGCGACGCACCCGGCGGATGTCGTGTGTCTTCGGCAGCTGGCCGGTGACCTGCTGCATACGGACAGAGAACTGTTCCTTACGCAGGTCGATCAGGTGGGCCTTGAGGTCGTCAGCCGACTTTTCACGGAGAGTTTTGATATCCATCAGCGCACCGTCCGGGTCACGAAAGTGGTGGTGACCGAGAGCTTGGCAGCGGCCAGGCGGAACGCCTCGCGTGCCACTTCCTCGGTAACACCCTCGATTTCATAGATCATGCGGCCGGGCTGGATCTGGGCCACCCAGTATTCCACGTTGCCCTTACCCGAACCCATTCGAACTTCGATGGGCTTCTTGGTGATGGGCTTGTCGGGGAACACTCGGATCCACATCTTGCCGCCGCGCTTCACGTAGCGGCTGATCGAACGGCGAGCCGCTTCGATCTGACGCGCGGTCAGCTGACCGTGGGCGGTTGCCTTCAGGCCGTACTCGCCAAAGCTGACAGCGTTTGCGCTCCAGCTGAGGCCTTCGTTACGGCCCTTGTGCACCTTGCGGTACTTGGTTCGCTTGGGTTGCAACATTGTCGTTACCTCGCTTCACGAGCCGGGCGCTGACGGTCACCGCGGTCGCCGCGATCATGACGATCGTTGCGCGACGGGGTGTCGTCCTGCTTTTCCTGGCCAACCTGGGAGAAATCGAAGACCTCGCCCTTGTAGATCCAGACCTTGATGCCGATGATGCCGTAGGTCGTCTTGGCTTCAGCGAAGCCATAGTCGATGTCGGCACGCAGCGTGTGCAGCGGCACGCGGCCTTCGCGGTACCACTCCGAGCGGGCGATTTCTGCACCGTTGAGGCGGCCACCGACGTTGACCTTGATGCCCAGGGCACCCAGGCGCATCGCGTTGCCGACCGAGCGCTTCATTGCACGGCGGAACATGATGCGACGCTCCAGCTGCTGCGCGATCGATTCGGCAACCAGCTGTGCGTCCAGCTCGGGCTTGCGCACTTCGGTGACGTTGATGTGCGCCGGGACGCCCATCATCTCGCTCACTTCCTTGCGCAGCTTCTCGATGTCCTCACCGCGCTTGCCGATCACCACGCCCGGACGGGCGGTGTGGATCGTCACGCGAGCGGTCTTGGCCGGACGCTCGATCAGGATCTTGCTGATGCCGGCCTGAGCCAGCTTCTTGCGCAGCATGTCGCGCACTTTCAGGTCGGCTGCCAGGTAACCAGCGAACTCGGCCTTGTTGGCGTACCACTTGGAGTTCCAGTCCTTGGAAATGCCGAGGCGGATACCAATCGGATGAACTTTATGACCCATGGTCTTTTCCTTATCCGCTTACTTGGCGGCGCCCACAACCACAGTGATGTGGCTGGTGCGCTTGAGGATGCGGGTACCGCGGCCTTTCGCCCGCGCCATGAAACGCTTCAGGGTCGGACCTTCATCTACCATGATGGTCTGAACCTTCAGCTCGTCGACGTCGGCGCCCTGGTTGTTCTCGGCATTTGCAATAGCCGACTCCACCACCTTCTTGATCAGGTGGGCAGCCTTCTTGTCCGAGAACTTCAGCAGGTTGACGGCACGCTCGGCCGGCAGACCGCGCACCTGGTCAGCGACCAGACGTGCCTTCTGCGGGGAGATGCGCGCGGTGCGCAGGATGGCTTTCGCTTCCATTGTCATCTCTCCTTACTTGCCCGACTTCTTGTCACCACCGTGACCCTTGAAGGTCCGGGTGATGGCAAATTCGCCGAGCTTGTGGCCGACCATGTTCTCGTTGACGAGAACCGGGATGTGGTTCTTGCCGTTATGCACGGCAATGGTGACGCCTACCATGTCAGGCAGGATCATCGAACGACGCGACCAGGTCTTGATCGGACGCTTGCTACCCGCAGCGGCAGCCACCTTAGCAACCAGGTGGTGATCGACAAACGGGCCCTTCTTGAGTGAACGTGCCATGGTCGATTAGCCCCTACGATCGCGGACGATGAACTGCTGAGTGCGCTTGTTATGGCGCGTCTTGTAACCCTTGGTCGGAACACCCCACGGGGTGACCGGATGCGGGTTACCCTGGCCGGCCTTCGCCTCACCACCACCGTGCGGGTGGTCAACCGGGTTCATGGCAGCACCACGAACGGTCGGGCGGACGCCGCGCCAGCGCTTGGCACCGGCCTTGCCCAGCTTTTCCAGGCTGTGCTCGTCGTTGCCGACTTCGCCGATGGTCGCGCAGCACTCGACCGGAACCTTGCGCATTTCACCCGAGCGCAGGCGCAGGGTGGCGTAGATGCCTTCACGAGCAACCAGCTGCACGGCAGCACCTGCAGCGCGGGCGATCTGAGCGCCCTTGCCCGGCTTCAGCTCGATGCAGTGGATGGTGGTACCGACCGGGATGTTGCGCAGCGGCAGGGTGTTGCCCGCCTTGATCGGAGCATCCGAACCAGCGATCACCTGATCACCAGCCTTCAGACCCTTCGGGGCGATGATGTAGCGGCGCTCGCCGTCGACGTAGCACAGCAGGGCGATGTGGGCGGTGCGGTTCGGATCGTACTCGATGCGTTCCACGCGCGCCGGGATGCCCAGCTTGTTGCGCTTGAAGTCAATCAGGCGGTAGTGCTGCTTGTGGCCACCACCGACGTGACGCACGGTGATGCGGCCGTGGTGGTTGCGACCACCCGAACGGCTCTGCGACTCGACCAGCGGGGCATGCGGAGCGCCCTTGTACAGGTCGGGAGTAACCACGCGCACGGCCGAACGGCGGCCGGGAGAAGTGGGCTTGAATTTCATCAATGGCATGGGATGTACCTCAGGCCTTGGCCGTTACATCGATCGACTGGCCGTCGGCCAGGCGAACGTACGCCTTGCGCCAATCGCCGCGGCGGCCAGCACGGTTACGGAAGGACTTGTTCTTGCCCTTGACGTTGACCACGTTGACTGCTTCGACCTTGACGTCGAACAGCTGCTCAACCGCGGCCTTTACATCGGCCTTGGTGGCTTCGTTCGAAATTTCGAAGACGTACTGATTGGAGAGTTCCTGCAGGCGCGCGGTCTTTTCGGAGACACGCGGGGCGAGCAGCACGCTGAAGATTTTTTCGTTGCTGTTCATGCCAGCCACTCCTCGACCTTCTTGACCGCGTCAGCGGTGATGACGACCGTGTCGGCACCGACCAGCGACACCGGATCCAGGCCCTGGACGTCACGCACTTCCACGTAGGGAATGTTGCGCGCCGACAGGTACAGGTGCTCGGAGGCTTCTTCAGTGACGATCAGCGGGCGCTTGCCCACTTCCAGGCCGGCCAGCTTGGCGATCAGACCCTTCGTGTTGGTCGCTTCGACATCGAAGGACTCCACGATGGTCAGACGGCCCTGACGGTTCAGCTCGGACAGGATCGCGCACATGGCGGCACGGTACTGCTTACGATTGACCTTCTGCTCGAAGCTGCGCGGCTTTGCCGCGAAGGTGACACCGCCGCCGACGAAGATCGGAGCCGTCAGTGCGCCATGACGCGCGCCGCCGCCCTTCTGCTTCTTCGACTTCTTGGTGGTACCTGCCACTTCGGAGCGAGTCTTCTGCGCCTTGGTGCCGGCGCGACCGGCGTTGCGGTAAGCAACGACGACCTGGTGAACCAGATCTTCGCTGAAATCGCGACCGAACACGGCGTCGGAGACCGAGACCTTGTTATTGCTACCCGTGATAACGAGTTCCATCGTCATCTCTCCTTATGCCTTGCTCGCCGGACGGACGATCACGTCGCCACCCGCCGCGCCCGGAACGGCGCCGCGAACTGCGATCAGACCGCGCTCGACGTCGACCTTGACAACTTCCAGGTTCTGGGTGCTCTGCTGCACCGAACCCATGTGACCGGACATCTTCTTGCCCGGGAACACGCGGCCGGGCGTCTGGCGCTGACCCAGCGAACCCGGCGCGCGATGCGACAGCGAGTTGCCGTGGGTAGCGTCACCCATGCGGAAGTTGTAGCGCTTGATGGTGCCCTGGAAGCCCTTACCCTTGGTGACACCCTGGACGTCGACGATCTGGCCGACTTCAAAGATGTCCGCCTTGACTTCGCCACCGACGGCGAAATCGCCGAGCTGGGCGTCTTCAACGCGGAATTCCCACAGGCCACGACCCGCTTCCACCTTCGCCTTGGCGAAGTGGCCGGCTTCCGGCTTGTTGACCAGGGCAGCGCGACGCGCGCCGACGGTCACCTGCACGGCGCTGTAGCCGTCAGCTTCGACGGTCTTGATCTGCGCGATGCGGTTGGGGGTTGCTTCGATCAGGGTCACCGGGATGGAACGGCCATCTTCGGTGAACACGCGGCTCATGCCAGCCTTGCGGCCCACGAAGCCCAACGAATATTTCTTCGTCATGGTCGTAGTCCTCAGGTCAGCTTGATCTGAACGTCGACGCCGGCAGCCAGTTCGAGCTTCATCAGCGCGTCCACGGTCTTGTCATTCGGGTCAACGATATCGAGCACGCGCTTGTGCGTGCGGGTCTCGTACTGGTCACGCGCGTCCTTGTCGACGTGCGGGGAGACGAGGATGGTGTAACGCTCGATCTTGGTCGGCAGCGGGATCGGGCCACGCACTTGCGCGCCGGTCCGCTTCGCCGTCTCAACGATCTCGCTGGCCGAACGGTCGATCAGACGATGATCGAACGCTTTCAGCCGGATCCGGATCTTTTGGTCCGCCATGGCGGTAGGTTCCTTCGATAAAAGAGCGACAGACAAAGCCTCTGGGTTGCTTTGCCCCATGAAATCCCTGAATACAGACGGCCCGCATTCCCGCAGGCCGACAAGGTCAATCCGTAGACCCCAAATGCATAGGCAGACCCATGAAACCGGCCTGCCCAGACGGAGAAGCATAATGGCACGCAAGGCAGCTGTCAACAGTCTCCTGTTGACGCCGCCTGAATGGCATTGACCCTTCCTGGTCCGGGGAACACAAGGCACATCCTGTGCCTACTTTCCCGTTTGATACGCCCCGATGCCCTACCCAGGCAACATCGGGGCGCAGATTCTAGCAGATTACTCGAGGATGGTGGCAACCACGCCAGCACCGACGGTACGGCCACCTTCGCGGATTGCGAAGCGCAGACCGGCGTCCATGGCGACCGGGTTGATCAGGGTGACAACCATCTTGATGTTGTCGCCCGGCATCACCATCTCGACGCCTTCCGGCAGCTCGACCGCACCGGTGATGTCGGTGGTACGGAAGTAGAACTGCGGACGGTAGCCCTTGAAGAACGGGGTGTGACGGCCGCCTTCGTCCTTCGACAGAACGTAGACTTCGGCGTCGAACTTGGTGTGCGGCTTGATCGAACCCGGCTTGGCCAGAACCTGGCCACGCTCGACGTCGTCACGCTTGGTGCCGCGCAGCAGCAGACCGGCGTTGTCGCCTGCCTGACCCTGGTCCAGCAGCTTGCGGAACATTTCCACGCCGGTCACGGTGGTCTTCTGCACCGGACGGATGCCGACGATTTCGATTTCTTCGCCGACCTTGATCACGCCGCGCTCGATACGACCGGTGACCACGGTGCCACGGCCCGAGATCGAGAACACGTCTTCGACCGGCATCAGGAATGCCTTGTCGACGTCACGCTCCGGGGTCGGGATCCAGGTGTCCAGCGCTTCGACCAGCTTGATGACGGCCGGCACGCCGATGTCGCTCTGATCGCCTTCCAGCGCCAGGCGGGCCGAACCCGAGATGATCGGGGTGTCGTCGCCCGGGAAGTCGTACTTGCTCAGCAGCTCGCGGACTTCCATTTCAACCAGTTCCAGCAGCTCGGCATCGTCAACCATGTCGGCCTTGTTCAGGAACACGACGATGTACGGCACGCCGACCTGACGCGACAGCAGGATGTGCTCGCGGGTCTGCGGCATCGGGCCGTCAGCGGCCGAGCACACCAGGATCGCGCCGTCCATCTGCGCAGCACCGGTGATCATGTTCTTGACGTAGTCAGCATGGCCCGGGCAATCGACGTGGGCGTAGTGACGAACGGTGGATTCGTATTCGACGTGCGCGGTCGAGATCGTGATGCCACGTGCCTTTTCTTCCGGCGCGGCGTCGATCGCGGAGTAATCCTTGAACTCGCCACCGAAGCGCTCGGCACCGATCTTGGTCAGTGCGGCGGTCAGCGTGGTCTTGCCGTGATCGACGTGACCGATGGTGCCGACGTTGACGTGCGGCTTGGTGCGCTCGAACTTACCCTTTGCCATTTCTTTCTACCTTATTGGTTCGTATGTGGTTTGGAGGACCTGAGCGTTACGCTCAGGCCTTCTTCATGACTTCGTCGGCGATGTTGTTCGGCGCCGGCTCGTAGTGGTCAAATTCCATCGTGAAGGTGGCGCGGCCCTGGGTCTGCGAACGCAGCGAGGTCGCGTAGCCAAACATTTCGCCCAGCGGGATCATCGCGTTGATGATGCTGGCCGAACCGTCACCGGTGGTATCAGAACCCTGCAGAACGCCGCGACGACGGCTGACGTCGCCCATCACGTCACCCTGGTAATCCTCCGGGGTCACGATCTCGACCTTCATGATCGGCTCCAGCAGGACCGGCTTGGCCTTGCGGAAACCTTCCTTGAAGGCCATCGAGGAAGCGAGCTTGAACGCCATTTCCGAGGAGTCGACGTCGTGGTACGAGCCGAACACCAGCTTCACCTTGACGTCCACGACCGGGAAGCCAGCCAGCGGACCGCTGGTGATGGTTTCGCGCAGGCCCTTTTCGATCGACGGGATGAATTCCTTCGGAATCACGCCACCGGTGATGTCGTTGATGAACAGGAAGTCGTCCTTGATGCCGGCAGCGATCTTCGGATCTGCACGATCGGCCTCGGTGATCGGCGACAGCTCGATCACGACGTGACCGTACTGACCCTTACCACCGGACTGCTTGGCGTGCTTGTAGTCCGACTTCACGTCCGACATGGTGATCGTTTCGCGGTACGCCACCTGCGGCTTGCCGACGTTGGCTTCAACGTTGAACTCGCGCTTCATGCGATCAACGATGATGTCCAGGTGCAGCTCGCCCATGCCCGAGATGATGGTCTGGCCGGATTCTTCGTCGGTCTTGACGCGGAACGACGGATCTTCCTGTGCCAGACGACCCAGTGCCAGACCCATCTTTTCCTGGTCGGACTTGGTCTTCGGCTCGACAGCCATCGAGATGACCGGCTCCGGGAACACCATGCGCTCGAGGATGATCGGCTGATCCATGGAGCACAGGGTGTCACCCGTGGTGGTGTCCTTCAGGCCCACGGCGGCGGCGATGTCGCCGGCCAGAACTTCCTTGATTTCTTCGCGGTTGTTGGAGTGCATCTGCAGGATACGGCCGATGCGCTCCTTCTTGCCCTTCACCGAGTTCAGCAGCTGGTCGCCTGCATTCAGCGTGCCCGAGTAGACACGGAAGAAGGTCAGCGCGCCGACGAACGGATCGGTGATGATCTTGAAGGCCAGGGCCGAGAACGGAGCCTTGTCGTCAGACTTGCGGCTCATTTCCTTGGTTTCATCGTCAACGTCGGTACCAGTCACGTCCGGCACGTCGATCGGCGACGGCAGCAGCTGGATCACGCCGTCCAGCATGGCCTGCACGCCCTTGTTCTTGAACGCCGAGCCGCAGTACATCGGCACGATGTCGGTGGCCAGGGTGCGCACGCGCAGGGCTTCGATGATCTCGGCCTCGGTCAGCTCATCGCCGCCCAGGTACTTGTCCATCAGCTCTTCGCTGGCTTCGGCAGCCGCTTCGATCATGAAGGTACGGGCTTCGGTTGCTTCAGCGAGCAGCTCGGCCGGCACATCGCTGTACTCGAACTTCATGCCCTGCGAAGCCTCATCCCAATGGATGGCCTTCATCTTCAGCAGATCGACGACGCCCTTGAAGCCTTCCTCAGCGCCGATCGGCAGCTGCATCGGAACGGCCTTGGCGCCCAGCTTCGCCTTCAGCTGGCCAACGACCTTGCTGAAGTTGGCGCCGGTGCGGTCCATCTTGTTGACGAACGCGATGCGCGGCACCTTGTAACGGTTGGCCTGGCGCCACACGGTTTCCGACTGCGGCTGCACGCCACCGACGGCACACAGCACGAAGACGGCACCGTCGAGCACGCGCAGCGAGCGCTCCACTTCGATGGTGAAGTCGACGTGCCCGGGGGTGTCGATGATGTTGAAGCGGTGCTCCGGCAGGGACTTGTCCATGCCCTTCCAGAACGCGGTGGTCGCAGCGGACTGGATCGTGATGCCACGCTCCTGCTCCTGCTCCATCCAGTCCATGGTGGCGGCGCCGTCATGCACTTCACCGATCTTGTGGCTCTTGCCGGTGTAGAACAGGATGCGCTCGGACGTGGTGGTCTTGCCGGCATCGATGTGAGCCATGATGCCGAAATTGCGGTAACGCTCGATGGGAGTGGAACGGGCCACGGGGAGCCTCTCAGATTTCTTGGATTTCGGATGGCCGAACGCCGCCTTTCGGCGGCCTTCGGATTGGCGCAGCCCTTCTGGGGCCGCGAGGCAGCACCGAGATGGTGCTGCCCTGCCTGTTTTACAAGGCCGTCAAACTCACCAGCGGTAGTGGGCGAATGCCTTGTTGGCTTCGGCCATGCGGTGGGTTTCTTCGCGCTTCTTGATGGCGCCGCCACGGTTTTCCGCAGCGTCGATCAGTTCAGCGGCCAGCTTCTTCGGCATGGTGTTCTCACCACGCTTGCGCGCGGAGTCGATCAGCCAACGCATGGCCAGGGCCATCTTGCGCGAGGCGCGCACTTCGACCGGCACCTGATAGGTGGCACCACCGACACGGCGGGACTTGACTTCGACCGACGGAGCCACGTTTTCCAGAGCCTTCTGAACCAGCTCGACGGAATTCGGGTTCTTCTCACCGATCACGTCCATGGCGCCATAGACGATCTTTTCAGCGACCGACTTCTTGCCGCTCAGCATCACCATGTTGATGAAACGGGCGATGGTTTCGCTTCCGTGCTTCGGATCCGGCAGGACTGCGCGCTGCGGCGTATTACCTTTACGAGACATGTGTGCTTTCCCTTAGCTCTTCGGACGCTTGGCGCCGTACTTGGAACGGCCCTGGCGACGCTTGGCAACGCCGGAGGCGTCGAGCGAACCACGAACGGTGTGGTAACGCACACCCGGCAGATCCTTGACGCGACCGCCACGGATCAGGACCACGGAGTGCTCCTGCAGGTTGTGACCTTCACCGCCGATGTAGGAAATCACTTCTTCCTGGTTGGTCAGGCGAACCTTGGCAACCTTGCGAAGCGCCGAGTTCGGCTTCTTCGGAGTAGTGGTGTAAACGCGCGTGCAGACGCCACGGCGCTGGGGGCACTTTTCGAGAGCCGGCGAGGCGCTCTTATAAGTGGTTGCCTGCCGCGGCTTGCGGACAAGCTGATTGATCGTCGCCATCAGTATGTTCTTCTGAGAGAGGCCGAAAAAAACCGGCCATGAATGCGGATATGTGCGAGCAGGCGAAAAACCGGCCTGCTGAGACAGACGATTGTAGCAACCTGGCGAAAACGCGGTCAAATGCGCACACGCCAAGCCAGCCCTGATCCCGGGCCGTTACAGGGGAGCCTTCTCCATGCCCCCCGTTCAGGTTGTCGTCCGACCCATCGCTGGGCCGGGCGGCATCCTACCTCATCGAAAGCGAACAGACCAGCGGCCTGAGCCCTCGAGTGCAGATCCGGCTGGAACCGGATCTGCGTGATGCTTGTCCGGCAGGGACCGACCGATCGCCGTCCCCTGCCCGATCGAGGTCCGGCCGGAGCCGGACCGGCCGATCAATCCTCGGCCTGCTCGGCGTCGGTCGATTCCACCACCACTTCCGGTGCTGCCACGGCCACGGGGGCTGCAGCTGCCGGGGTGCCGGCGAGGGTCTGCATTTCCGAGTCGGTCAGCCCGCTCGCGTTGCGGCGGCGGTTGGCGTGGTAGGACAGACCGGTACCGGCCGGGATCAGACGGCCGACGATCACGTTTTCCTTCAGGCCGCGCAGGTTGTCCTTGGTGCCGCGGACGGCAGCCTCGGTCAGCACGCGGGTGGTTTCCTGGAAGGAAGCGGCCGAGATGAACGACTCGGTTGCCAGCGAGGCCTTGGTGATGCCCAGCAGGACCGGATCGAAACGAGCGATCAGCTCGTTGCGGGTGGTCAGGCGTGCATTTTCCTCGATGACGCGCTGGCGCTCGACCTGTTCGCCGTTCAGGAACTTGCTGCTGCCCTGATCGGTGATCTCGACCTTGCGCAGCATCTGGCGGGTGATCACCTCGATGTGCTTGTCGTTGATCTTCACGCCCTGCAGGCGGTACACGTCCTGGATTTCCTTGACCAGGTAGGCGGCCAGCGGCTCGACACCCAGCAGACGCAGGATGTCCTGCGGGCTCGGCTCGCCGTCGACGATGGTTTCGCCCTTGGTCACGTGCTCACCTTCGAACACGATGACCTGACGGTACTTCGGAATCAGCTCTTCGTGCTCCGAACCATCGGTGTCCTTGATGATCAGGCGCTGCTTGCCCTTGGTGTCCTTGCCGAAGCTGATGATGCCCGAACGCTCGGCCAGCACCGCAGGATCCTTCGGCTTGCGCGCTTCGAACAGATCGGCCACGCGCGGCAGACCACCGGTGATATCGCGGGTCTTGGACGCTTCCTGCGGGATCTTGGCGACCACGTCACCCACGCCGACGGCAGCGCCGTCCTGCAGGTTGACGATCGAGCGCGGCGGCAGCAGGTACTGCGCCGGCAGGTCGGTACCCGGAATCGACAGGTCGTTGCCCTTGCCATCGACGATGCGGACGATCGGGCGCAGATCCTTCGCCTGGGCGCCGCGGCGCTTCGGGTCGGTGATTTCGCGCGACGCCAGGCCGGTCAGCTCATCGGTCTTCTCGATGACGGTGATGCCGTCGACGAAGTCGATGAAGCGGATGAAACCCGCCACTTCCGAAACGATCGGGTGGTTATGCGGATCCCAGTTGGCCACGGTCTGGCCAGCCTTGACCGCATCACCGTCCTTGGAGGTGATGGTTGCGCCGTACGGCAGCTTGTAACGCTCGCGCTCACGGCCGTGCGCATCGAGCACCGACATTTCGCCCGAGCGCGACACCGCGACCAGCGAGCCGTTGGCATGGGCAACCGACTTGAGGTTGCTGAACTTGACCGAACCAGTGGTCTTGACGGTGATGTTGTCGACCGCAGCAGCTCGCGATGCCGCACCACCGATGTGGAACGTACGCATCGTCAGCTGGGTACCCGGCTCACCGATGGACTGGGCGGCGATGACGCCGACCGCTTCACCGATGTTGACCAGGTGGCCACGGGCCAGATCGCGGCCGTAGCAGCGACCGCAGACGCCGAAGGCCGATTCGCAGGAGATCGTCGAGCGGACCTTGATGGTCTGCACGCTGGCCTCTTCAAGCTTGGCGACCCACGCTTCGTCGAGCAGGGTGTTGCGGGTGACGATCGGATCTTCGTCGTTGCCCGGCAGGAACACGTCCTCGGCAACCACGCGACCCAGCACGCGATCCTTCAACGGCTCGACCACGTCGCCGCCTTCAACGATCGGGGTCATGATCAGGCCTTCGGTGGTACCGCAATCCACCTCGGTGATCACCACGTCCTGCGCCACGTCGACCAGACGACGGGTCAGGTAACCCGAGTTCGCGGTCTTCAGCGCGGTATCGGCCAGACCCTTACGGGCACCGTGGGTGGAGTTGAAGTACTCCTGCACGTTCAGGCCTTCGCGGAAGTTCGCCTTGATGGGCGTCTCGATGATCGAGCCATCGGGACGGGCCATCAGGCCACGCATGCCGGCCAGCTGACGGATCTGCGCCTGGCTGCCTCGCGCACCGGAGTCGGCCATGATGTACAGGGAGTTCATCGACTTCTGGTCGATGGTCTCGCCCTTGGCATTGATGACCTTCTCGGTACCGATGGTGTCCATCATCGCCTTGGCGATGCGCTCATTGGTGCGCGACCAGATGTCGACCACCTTGTTGTAGCGCTCGCCGGCGGTGACCAGGCCCGACTGGTACTGCTCCTGGATTTCCAGCACTTCGGCTTCGGCCTCGGTGAGGATGCCCTTCTTCTCGTCCGGGATCAGCATGTCGTCGATGCCGATCGAGACGCCGGCGCGGGTCGCGTAGGCGAAGCCGGTGTACATCAGCTTGTCGGCGAACACGACCGTGTCCTTCAGACCCAGCTGGCGGTAGCTGGAGTTGATCAGGCGGCTGATGTTCTTCTTGGTCAGCTCGGTGTTGGCCAGCGCGAACGGCAGGCCTTCCGGCAGGATTTCAGCCAGCAGGGCGCGACCGATGGTGGTATCCACGATCGAGGTCTTGCTCTGCTTGTTGCCTTCCTCGTCGGTCACCACCTCGGTGATGCGGACCTTGACGCGCGCGTGCAGTTCCACCACGCGGTTGTCGTAGGCGCGCTTGACTTCGGCGATGTTGGCGAAGGCCATGCCCTCGCCCTTCTTGTTTTCCAGCGAGCGGGTCATGTAGTACAGACCCAGCACGACGTCCTGCGACGGCACGATGATCGGCTCGCCGTTGGCCGGCGACAGGATGTTGTTGGTGGACATCATCAGCGCACGCGCTTCCAGCTGGGCTTCCAGCGAGAGCGGCACGTGGACGGCCATCTGGTCACCGTCGAAGTCGGCGTTGAACGCGGTGCAGACCAGCGGGTGCAGCTGGATGGCCTTGCCTTCGATCAGGACCGGCTCGAAAGCCTGGATGCCCAGACGGTGCAGGGTCGGCGCACGGTTCAGCATCACCGGATGTTCGCGGATGACCTCTTCCAGGATGTCCCAGACTTCGGCTTCTTCGCGCTCGACCAGCTTCTTGGCGGCCTTGATGGTGGTGGCCAGGCCACGACGCTGCAGCTTGGCGAACACGAACGGCTTGAACAGTTCGAGTGCCATCTTCTTCGGCAGGCCGCACTGGTGCAGGCGCAGGTACGGACCGACCACGATGACCGAACGGCCCGAGTAGTCGACGCGCTTGCCCAGCAGGTTCTGACGGAAGCGACCCTGCTTGCCCTTGATCATGTCGGCCAGCGACTTCAGCGGGCGCTTGTTGGTGCCGGTGATGGCACGGCCGCGACGACCGTTGTCCAGCAGCGCATCGACCGATTCCTGCAGCATGCGCTTTTCATTGCGCACGATGATGTCCGGCGCACTCAGTTCGAGCAGGCGGCGCAGGCGGTTGTTGCGGTTGATGACGCGGCGGTACAGGTCGTTCAGATCGGAGGTCGCGAAGCGGCCACCATCCAGCGGAACCAGCGGACGCAGGTCCGGCGGCAGTACCGGCAGGACGGTCATGACCATCCACTCCGGACGGTTGCCCGATTCCAGGAAGGCTTCGATCAGCTTGATGCGCTTGGTGAGGCGCTTCAGCTTGGTTTCCGAACCGGTGCTGGCGATTTCTTCGCGCAGGCGGGTCATTTCCGACTGCAGGTCGATGGTGCGCAGCAGTTCGTACACGGCCTCGGCGCCCATGGCGGCGTCGAAGTCGTCACCGTGCTCCTGGCGTGCCTGCAGGTACTGTTCTTCGGTCAGCAGCTGGCGGCGCTCCAGGGCGGTCAGGCCCGGCTCGGTCACCACGTAGGCTTCGAAGTACAGCACGCGCTCGATATCGCGCAGGGTCATGTCCAGCATCAGGCCGATGCGCGACGGCAGCGACTTCAGGAACCAGATGTGCGCGACCGGCGAGGCCAGGTCGATGTGGCCCATGCGCTCACGACGCACCTTGGCCAGGGTCACTTCGGTGCCGCACTTCTCGCAGACCACGCCGCGGTGCTTCATGCGCTTGTACTTGCCGCACAGGCACTCGTAGTCCTTGACCGGTCCGAAGATGGCGGCGCAGAACAGGCCGTCACGCTCCGGCTTGAAGGTACGGTAGTTGATGGTTTCCGGCTTCTTCACTTCGCCGAAGGACCACGAACGGATCAGGTCCGGCGAAGCCAGCGCGATCTTGATCGCGTCGAAGTCCAGCGTCTGGCGCTGCTGGTTGAAGAGGTTGAGCAGGTCTTTCATGGTGTTCTCCAGAAGGAGGAATGCTGTGTCGATGGGCTTTCAGTTGACTGCCAGCGGCGCGGCGGCATGGACCGCCGCGCCGGCATGGATCAGTTGTCTTCCAGTTCCATGTTGATGGCCAGCGAGCGGATTTCCTTCACAAGCACGTTGAAGGATTCCGGCATGCCCGCGACCATCTCGTGCTCACCGTCGACGATGTTCTTGTACATCTGGTTGCGGCCCTGCACGTCATCGGACTTCACCGTCAGCATTTCCTGCAGGGTGTAGGCCGCGCCGTAGGCTTCCAGCGCCCAGACTTCCATTTCACCGAAGCGCTGGCCGCCGAACTGCGCCTTGCCGCCCAGCGGCTGCTGGGTGACGAGCGAGTACGGACCGGTCGAACGGGCGTGCATCTTGTCGTCGACCAGGTGGTTCAGCTTCAGGTAGTGCATGTAGCCAACGGTGGTGTGGCGATCGAAGGCTTCACCGGTGCGGCCGTCATACAGCTGGGTCTGGCCACTGCTCGGCAGGTCGGCCAGTTCCAGCATGCGCTTGATTTCCGCTTCGGTGGCACCGTCGAACACCGGCGTTGCCATCGGCACGCCGTCGAACAGGTTGCGGGCCAGGCGCAGCAGTTCCTCGTCGCTGAACTGCGACAGGTCGACACGGTTGGCCACGTTGGTGTCATCGTGGTTGTAGATGTCGTCCAGGAACTTGCGCAGGTCGGCGACTGCCGCCTGGGCTTCCAGCATCGCCTGGATCTTGCGACCCAGACCCTTGGCAGCCCAGCCCAGGTGCACTTCCAGGATCTGCCCGATGTTCATACGCGACGGCACGCCCAGCGGGTTCAGCACGATGTCCACGGTTTCGCCCGAGGCCATGTACGGCATGTCCTCGACCGGCACCACGTTGGACACCACACCCTTGTTGCCGTGGCGGCCTGCCATCTTGTCGCCCGGCTGGATGCGGCGCTTCACGGCCAGGAACACCTTGACCATCTTCAGCACGCCCGGAGCCAGATCGTCGCCCGCGGTGATCTTGCCGCGCTTGTCGGCGAAGCGACGCTCGAATTCCTTCTCGTGCGCCTGGATCTGCTTCTGTGCGCGTTCGATGGCTTCGGCAGCGTCCTCGTCCTTCATGCGCAGCACGAACCAGTCAGCCTTCTTCAGGCCATCCAGGTAGGCGTCGGAGATGACGTCGCCCTTCTTCAGGCCGGCGCCGCCGTTGACCACCTTGCCCACGATCTGCGAACGCAGACGGGCGTAGATGGCCGCTTCCAGGATGCGGAACTGGTCGTCGAAGTCCTTCTTGACGCGCTTGATTTCAGACTCTTCGATCTGACGGGCGCGCTTGTCCTTCTCGATGCCATCGCGGGTGAAGACCTGCACGTCGATGACGGTGCCGTCCATGCCCGGCGGCACGCGCAGCGAGCTGTCCTTCACGTCCGAAGCCTTCTCGCCGAAGATCGCGCGCAGCAGCTTCTCTTCCGGGGTCAGCTGGCTTTCGCCCTTCGGGGTGACCTTGCCGACCATGATGTCGCCGGCGCGGACTTCGGCACCGATGTACACCACGCCGCTCTCGTCCAGGCGGTTCAGTGCCTGCTCGGAAACGTTCGGGATGTCGGCGGAGATTTCCTCCGGCCCCAGCTTGGTGTCACGCGCAACGCAGGTCAGCTCTTCGATGTGGATCGTGGTGTAGCGATCCTCTTCCACCACGCGCTCGGAGAGCAGGATGGAGTCTTCGAAGTTGTAGCCGTTCCACGGCATGAAGGCGATCAGCATGTTCTGGCCCAGGGCCAGTTCACCGATGTCGGTGGACGGACCATCGGCCAGCACGTCGCCACGCGCCACCACGTTGCCCACTTCCACCAGCGGACGCTGGTTGATGCAGGTGTTCTGGTTGGAGCGGGTGTACTTGATCAGGTTGTAGATGTCGACGCCAGCATCGGACGCATCGGTGATCTCGGCTTCGTTGACCTTGACCACGATGCGGGCGGCGTCGATCTGCACGATCTCACCACCGCGACGGGCGTTCACGGTCACACCCGAGTCACGCGCCACGGCGCGCTCGATGCCGGTACCGACCAGCGGCTTCTGCGCACGCAGGGTCGGCACGGCCTGACGCTGCATGTTGGCGCCCATCAGTGCGCGGTTGGCGTCATCGTGCTCCAGGAACGGAACCAGCGCGGCCGCGATCGACACGGTCTGCATCGGCGAGACGTCCATGAAGTGGACTTCCGCCGGCGGCTTCAGCAGCGATTCGCCCTGGTAACGGCAGGGAACGAACTGCTCGGTCAGCACGCTGTTGGCATCGGTCAGGGCGTTGGCCTGGGCGATGACGTACTCGTTTTCTTCGATGGCCGACAGGAACTCGACTTCGTCGAACACCTTGCCGTCCACGACCTTGCGGTACGGGGTCTCGAGGAAACCGTACTGGTTGGTGCGGGCGTACACGGCCAGCGAGTTGATCAGGCCGATGTTCGGGCCTTCCGGGGTTTCGATGGTGCAGACGCGGCCGTAATGGGTCGGGTGCACGTCGCGCACTTCGAAGCCGGCGCGCTCACGGGTCAGGCCGCCCGGGCCCAGGGCCGAGACGCGACGCTTGTGCGTGACTTCCGACAGCGGGTTGTTCTGATCCATGAACTGCGACAGCTGCGAGGAGCCGAAGAATTCCTTGATCGCCGCAGCCACCGGCTTGGCGTTGATCAGCTCCTGCGGGGTCAGGCCTTCCGACTCTGCCATCGACAGGCGTTCCTTGACCGCGCGCTCGACGCGGACCAGGCCCACGCGGAACACGTTCTCGGCCATTTCACCGACCGAACGCACGCGACGGTTGCCCAGGTGATCGATGTCATCGACCACGCCACGACCGTTGCGGATCTCGGTCAGGACCTTGATCACGTCCAGGATGTCCGAGCTGTCGCCGTGGGCGGCAACCAGGCGCTTGGACTCTTCGTCGTTGCGCTCGCCGTAGTACTTGCGGTCGTACAGCACGGCTTCGCCGGTGGTTTCCTTGCGGCCCACGCGACGGTTGAACTTCATGCGGCCGACGGCGGACAGGTCGTAGCGCTCGAAGGTGAAGAACAGGTTGTGGAACAGGTTCTGCGCGGCATCCTTGGTCGGCGGCTCGCCCGGACGCATCATGCGATAGATCTCGACCAGGGCTTCCAGCTGGGTCTTGGTCGGATCGATGCGCAGGGTGTTGGACAGGTACGGGCCACGATCCAGGTCGTTCACCCACAGGGTGCCCACGGCATCGACGCCGGCCTTGCGGAAGTTCTGCAGCTGCTCGTCGGTGATTTCGTCGTTGGCCTGGGCCAGCAGTTCACCGGTCGAGGCATCGACCACATCGTGCGACAGGATGCGGCCGACGATGTAGTCGTCCGGCACGGCCAGGGCGGCGATGCCCGAGGCTTCCAGCTGCTTGATGTGGCGCGCGGTGATGCGCTTGCCGGCTTCCACGATGACCTTGTCGCCGTCGGCGAGGTCGAAGCCCAGGGTTTCGCCACGCAGGCGCTCCGGCACCAGCTCCAGCTGGACGCCTTCATCCGGGTTGATGTGGAAGGTGTTGATCTCGAAGAACTCGGCCAGCATCTCTTCGTTGCTGTAGCCAAGCGCACGCAGCAGGATCGACACCGGCAGCTTGCGGCGACGGTCGATACGGGTGAACAGCGCGTCCTTCGGGTCGAACTCGAAGTCCAGCCAGGAGCCGCGGTAAGGAATGATGCGGGCGCTGTACAGCAGCTTGCCCGAGCTGTGGGTCTTGCCACGGTCGTGGTCGAAGAACACGCCCGGCGAGCGGTGCAGCTGCGAAACGATGACGCGCTCGGTGCCGTTGACGATGAAGGTGCCGTTGTCGGTCATCAGCGGGATTTCGCCGAGGTAGACCTCCTGCTCCTTCACGTACTTGATGGCCTTGGTCGACGACTCGCGGTCGTAGATCACCAGGCGCACGGTCACGCGCAGCGGCGCACCGTAGCTCATGCCACGCTGACGGCATTCACGCTCGTCGAAGACCGGATCGCCCAGCTTGTAGCCGACGTATTCCAGGGCAGCATTGCCGCTGTAGCTGGCGATCGGGAAGACCGACTTCAGTGCAGCGTGCAGGCCGTGGTCCGTGCGCTTGGCCGGATCGACGTTTTCCTGCAGGAATTCACGGTAGGAATCCACCTGGATGGCGAGCAGGAACGGCACTTCGAGAATCGAACGCTGCTTGCCGAAATCCTTGCGGATACGCTTTTTTTCGGTGAACGAATAGGACGTCATGAGGTCTTCCACCTTGTTGTGCGAGTCGTGCGCCCACGACCCGAAGGGAACTTGAAATTGTCAGTTGGAAGTCGCTGGTATTGCCGGCACCAGCACGCCTTCTCCCGCTACTTCCAACTGCCAACTCGTCTGCATCCACTCCCCCGCCGCCGCGCGTTGCGCTGGCCGGCCAGGGTTTGACCGCAGCCCGTGTTGGGCTTTTTCACCGTATTTCCGTAGAACCGCGCCACGATTGACTGGCCCTACAACAACGACCAAAGGCCGGGGGCTTACGCCCCCAGCCTTGGCTGCATCGCCGGATTTCGATGGCGACGCAAAGGAAGTGCTTACTTGACTTCGACAGTCGCGCCAGCAGCTTCCAGGTCCTTCTTCATCTTCTCGGCTTCGTCCTTCGAAGCGTTGTCCTTCAGGACGCCGCCGGCCTCGGCCAGGTCCTTCGCTTCCTTCAGGCCCAGGCCGGTGATGGCGCGGACGGCCTTGATGACTTCGACCTTCTTGTCGCCAGCGGTCTTCAGGGTGACGACGAATTCGGTCTGCTCTTCAACGACGGCAGCCGGGCCAGCCACAGCAGCGGCGACCGGAGCAGCGGCGGAGACGCCGAACTTCTCTTCGATGGCCTTGACCAGCTCCATCACTTCCATCAGGGACTTCTCGGCGATGGCGTCGACGATCTGTTCGTTGGTAAGGGACATGATAATTACCTTTGGATGTTTTTCTGGATTGAGGTTCCGTCAGGAACCACGATTAGTCGAAACTCAGGCGGTCTCGGCGGCCGGTTCAGCAGCGTCGGCGGCGACGTCGCCACCATTCTGCTTGTCGCCGATTGCCTTGATGGCGCGGGCGAACATCGTGACCGGCTCGGTCAGGACGCGTGCCAGCATTGCCAGGGCCTGGTCGCGGGTCGGCAGCGAGGCCAACACGTCGACATGGCTTGCCGGGAACACTTCACCACCGATTGCGACGACCTTGGCCTTAAGCTTGTCGTTGCCCTTGGCGGCATCCTTGATCAGGCGACCGGCAGCACCGGGCTCCTCGAGCGAGAACGCGTACAGCAGCGGACCAACCATCTGGTCCTGTGCGACTGCGAACTCGGTGCCTTCAACAGCACGCGACGCCAGGGTGTTCTTGACAACTTTCAAGAAAACGCCGGTTTCACGAGCCTGCTTGCGCATCGCGGTCATCTGGGCGACCGTGGTGCCAGCGTATTCGGCTGCGATCAAGGAGTGGGCCTTGGCGGCGATGTCTGCCAGCTCCGCGACTACTTCTTGCTTCTGGGACAGATTGAGAGCCATTGCACTCCTCCGATTGAACTCCGCTTACGGCTCCTGCCGTGTGCGGTCCTGTGCGGCATCCGTCCTGGACGCCGGGAACATCGGAATGATGTTCCGGGGGGGTGGGCCGTTCTAGACCTGGAGTGGGCCAACCTGGGTAACCCCAGACGTGCGTGAACCAGAAAAACTCCAGAAGGGCACCATCTACGCAGGGTGATTCCGGGGAATCGATTAAGCGTTCGTGACTGCTCCGGCGGCGACTCCCTGCCAAATCGAGCTTCCGTGCCCGTCGCCGGCATACCACGACCGCACCTGCGGTCTTTGACGGCTACCACCGGCGATGGGTTGCCGGCGATGCCTTCAAATGTCACGGCCGCGGGACCCGAGGGGCCCGCGACCGCTTGAAACGATTACTTCAGGCTCAGCGACGACTGGTCGACGGTGACGCCCGGGCCCATCGTCGAGCTGACCGACACCTTCTGCAGGTACAGGCCCTTCGAGGTGGCCGGCTTGGCCTTGATCAGGTCCAGCAGCAGCGCGGTCAGGTTCGACTTCAGCGCGTCTTCGGCGAAGTCGGCCTTGCCGATGGTGCAGTGGATGATGCCGGCCTTGTCGGTGCGGTAACGCACCTGACCCGACTTGGCATTCTTCACAGCCTCACCCGGGTTCGGGGAGACGGTGCCGACCTTCGGGTTCGGCATCAGGCCACGCGGGCCCAGCACGGTACCCAGCTTGCCGACGACGCGCATTGCGTCCGGGGTCGCGATCACGACGTCGTAGTTCAGATCGCCGGCCTGCATCTTCTCGGCCAGGTCGTCCATACCGACAGCTTCGGCACCAGCGGCCAGGGCTTCATCAGCCTTGGCACCGGCCGGAGCGAAGACAGCGACGCGGACCGACTTGCCGGTACCAGCCGGCAGCACGGTGGAGCCACGGACCTGCTGGTCGGACTTCTTCGCGTCGACGCCCAGGCGCACAGCAACGTCGATCGACTCGACGAACTTGGCCTTGGTGGCGGTCTTCAGGATGTTGATTGCGTCCTCGAAGGCATACGCCTTACCCGGGACAACGGCGGCCTTGATGGCCTTTTCGCGCTTGTTCTGTGCCATCTGATTAACCCTCCACCACGAGGCCCATGGAACGGGCAGAGCCAGCGATGGTACGCACGGCGGCGTCCAGGTCGGCGGCAGTCAGATCCGGTTCCTTCGCCTTGGCGATCTCTTCCAGCTGCTTACGGGTGACCTTGCCGACCTTCTCGGTGTTCGGGCGCTTGGAGCCCGACGAGATGCCAGCGGCCTTCTTCAGCAGGGTGGTGGCCGGAGTGCTCTTGGTGATGAAGGTGAACGTACGGTCCGAATAGGCCGTGATGATCACCGGAACCGGCAGACCCGGCTCGAGCTTCTGCGTGGCGGCATTGAAGGCCTTGCAGAATTCCATGATGTTCAGGCCGCGCTGACCCAGCGCAGGACCGACCGGCGGCGAGGGGTTGGCCTGACCGGCCTTCACCTGCAGCTTGATATAACCGACAACTTTCTTTGCCATGTGAGTACTCTCCGGGTGCTAGCGCCTTGCGACAACAGGCTCCCCATCGGACCGGGAATCACGCGTCCCGGCATCGCGTTTTGAAATCATGCCGAAGGCCACCTTTCGGTGGCCTCGTCCCGCCAGCTTCCCAACGGGAGCCGCGTAGCATATCAGGTTTTTTCTTCACATGCCTGAAGCGGCATGTGAATACAGATCAGACGGCCTTTTCGACCTGGCCGAACTCGAGCTCGACCGGGGTAGCGCGACCGAAGATCAGCACCGAGACGCGCAGACGGCTCTTCTCGTAGTTGACTTCTTCGACGACACCGTTGAAGTCGTTGAACGGACCCTCGGTGACGCGGACCATCTGGCCCGGCTCGAACAGCACCTTCGGACGCGGCTTCTCGACGCCTTCCTGGACACGGTTCAGGATCGCTTCGGCCTCGGAATCAGCGATCGGCAGCGGACGATCGGCGGTTCCGCCGATGAAGCCCATGACACGCGGGGTTTCCTTGACCAGATGCCAGCTTTCGTTGTCGATGCGCGGAATGCCCGCTTCTTCGTGGGTCTCGATCTGGACCAGCACGTAACCCGGGAAGAACTTGCGCTCGGAACGGCGCTTCTGGCCGGCGCGCATTTCGATCACTTCCTCGGTCGGAACCAGGACGTCGCCGAAGCGCTCTTCCATGCCGTCACGGACGATGCGATCGCGCAGAGCCTGCGCCACCGACTTCTCGAAGCCCGAATAGGCGTGAACGACGTACCAACGCTTCATGCATTTCTCCTTAGCGGCTCAGGAACCACTGAGTCAGTTTCTGGATGAAGAAGTCGAACCCACCCAGCAGCAGGCTGAGAATCAGGACGACGACAATCACCACCCAGGTCATGCGAATGGCTTCCTGACGGGTCGGCCAAACCACTTTACGCAGTTCGAAGCGCGACTCGGAGAGGAATTCGCGGGTGTCGCGCCCCTTGCCGGTCAGCATGAACACGCCGATACCGCCAACCAGGCCGACCACGACCGCCAACGCACGCAGCTGACCCGTCCACGAGCCCAGCTGGGCAGCGCGACCGGAATCGGCGGAGAACCAGAACCAGACGAACAGACCTGCCAGCACCAGCAACGATGCGAGGACGTACTTGACGATATCCCCGCCTTGCGCGGAGGTGTCCTTGGAATGTTCGATCTTGCTATTCATCAGGCTGTGTCTGCTTTAGCGGCAGGGCCGCTGGGTAAGGTGGGCAGATGGCACGCCAGGAGGGACTCGAACCCCCAACCTGCGGTTTTGGAGACCGCTGCTCTGCCAATTGAGCTACTGGCGTACGTAGAAAACTTGCCTTCCCTTAGACGGCGAAGGCGGACCGAGGTTCCCGGCCCGCCACTCGCCAGACCGGCAGCGCTATGCGACCGCCGGCATGCAGGCTTACTCGAGGATGGTGGCAACCACGCCAGCACCGACGGTACGGCCACCTTCGCGGATTGCGAAGCGCAGACCGGCATCCATGGCGACCGGGTTGATCAGGGTGACAACCATCTTGATGTTGTCGCCCGGCATCACCATCTCGACGCCTTCCGGCAGCTCGACCGCACCGGTGATGTCGGTGGTACGGAAGTAGAACTGCGGACGGTAGCCCTTGAAGAACGGGGTGTGACGGCCGCCTTCGTCCTTCGACAGAACGTAGACTTCGGCGTCGAACTTGGTGTGCGGCTTGATCGAACCCGGCTTGGCCAGAACCTGGCCACGCTCGACGTCGTCACGCTTGGTGCCGCGCAGCAGCAGACCGGCGTTGTCGCCTGCCTGACCCTGGTCCAGCAGCTTGCGGAACATTTCCACGCCGGTCACGGTGGTCTTCTGCACCGGACGGATGCCGACGATTTCGATTTCTTCGCCGACCTTGATCACGCCGCGCTCGATACGACCGGTGACCACGGTGCCACGGCCCGAGATCGAGAACACGTCTTCGACCGGCATCAGGAATGCCTTGTCGACGTCACGCTCCGGGGTCGGGATCCAGGTGTCCAGCGCTTCGACCAGCTTGATGACGGCCGGCACGCCGATGTCGCTCTGATCGCCTTCCAGCGCCAGGCGGGCCGAACCCGAGATGATCGGGGTGTCGTCGCCCGGGAAGTCGTACTTGCTCAGCAGCTCGCGGACTTCCATTTCAACCAGTTCCAGCAGCTCGGCATCGTCAACCATGTCGGCCTTGTTCAGGAACACGACGATGTACGGCACGCCGACCTGACGCGACAGCAGGATGTGCTCGCGGGTCTGCGGCATCGGGCCGTCAGCGGCCGAGCACACCAGGATCGCGCCGTCCATCTGCGCAGCACCGGTGATCATGTTCTTGACGTAGTCAGCATGGCCCGGGCAATCGACGTGGGCGTAGTGACGAACGGTGGATTCGTATTCGACGTGCGCGGTCGAGATCGTGATGCCACGTGCCTTTTCTTCCGGCGCGGCGTCGATCGCGGAGTAATCCTTGAACTCGCCACCAAAGCGCTCGGCACCGATCTTGGTCAGTGCGGCGGTCAGCGTGGTCTTGCCGTGGTCGACGTGACCGATGGTGCCGACGTTGACGTGCGGCTTGGTGCGCTCGAACTTACCCTTGGCCATGGCTGCTTATCTCGAATTCGTCTGGTGTGGTGCTGAAGATGGTGCTCACAAAAGGAATCGAACCTTCGACCTCTTCCTTACCAAGGAAGTGCTCTACCGACTGAGCTATGTGAGCGAGTTTTGCATTATGGCATGAACTCGATAATATTCAAAGTTCACTCAATGGAGCGGGAGACGGGGATCGAACCCGCACCATCAGCTTGGAAGGCTGAGGTTCTACCATTGAACTACTCCCGCACCGGGAATGTGCCACAACGTGAAGCTGGTGGAGGGAGGTGGATTCGAACCACCGAAGGCGTAAGCCAGCAGATTTACAGTCTGCCCCCGTTGGCCGCTTGGGTATCCCTCCTTTTACCACCCCACTCCGTGCCGCCGAAGCGTTGCGGTGTGTGGTGGTGAGCCCGCAATTCTGGAGATGAAGCGGGGGTCTGTCAACGCTTTTTTTCACTTTTTTTCACACGCGTCGCAAACCCCTTGATACGCAAGGGTCTGCTCAGGGCAGTGCGATTGTCTCGTCGGCAAAGATGGCCACATGGGCAACGCCATCGGCCCCGATCCAGCCCCGGTACATGCCCTGGGTGTTGAACGGTGCTGCCGCTTTTCCATCTGCGGAGAGCACGATTGCCCCGCCGTCGCCGCCCATCTGCGGAATCGCATCGTTGATCACGCCCTTGCCCGCCTGTTCCGGCGATTGACCGAGGTAGCGCATGCGCGCGCAGATCTCATGGGCTGCCGCGGTGCGGATGTAGTACTCGCCCCAACCGGTACCCGACACCGCACAACGCGCATCGGCCCAGGTGCCGGCACCGATGATCGGGGAATCACCGACACGTCCGTAGCGCTTGTTGGTCATGCCGCCGGTGGAAGTGCCTGCAGCAAGATGCCCCTGTGCATCCAGGGCGACCGCACCGACCGTGCCGAAGTGCTTTGCGGTTTCCAGGTCGGCATGCGCCTGCCCGCTCGCTTCTTCCTTCAATGCACGCTGCAGCTGCTGCCAGCGCTTGTCGGTGCGGAAGTAGGCGGGGTCGACCAGAGTCACGCCCTGCTCGGTGGCGAAGGCTTCGGCGCCCTGCCCCACCATCATCACGTGCCTGGACTTCTGCATCACCGTCTGCGCGAGGAGGATCGGGTTGCGCACGCGCTGCACGCCGGCCACTGCGCCGGCTGCCTGGGTGGCGCCATCCATGACCGCCGCGTCCAGTTCATTGCGGCCCTCGTGGGTGAACACAGCGCCCTTGCCCGCGTTGAAGGTCGGATCATCCTCGAGCACGGTGATCGCAGCAGTGACCGCCGCCAATGCCGGACGCCCGGCTGCAAGTTCGGCATGGCCCTTCAGCAATGCCGCCTTCAGCGCAGCGCGCGCGGCCTGTTCTTCCGCCGCAGAGAGATCCTTGCGCTCCACGCCGGCACCGCCGTGGATGACCAGCAGCGGTGATGCCGCGGGTGCGGCCTGGGCCAGCAGTGGCAGGGACAACAGCGCGGACAGCGCCAGGCGCAGTTTCATGGAAGCAGATCTCCAGCAGGAAAGGGATTGGATTGCACGGTAGCGCCGGGCCATGCCCGGTGGAAGGCACAGCGCGGCGGCATCCGCCGGGCATGGCCCGGCGCTACCGGATCATTGGCGGATGACTTCAATCTCGCCGTCGCTGATGTCAGCCAAGGCCTCGTAGGCCGCCTCGGCCTGCAGGTCGTCCAAGCGCATGCGACTGCCGCTGGCAACCACGGTGACCGGCACCGCGTGGAAGCGCAGGGGTTCACCTTCCACCAGCCGGTCGGCATCGCGTCCGGGGCTGACCACCCAGACCTTGCCTTCGCCGTCGGCGCTGTAGACCTGGGCCTGGCCATCAGGCTCCACGCACAGGGCCGTGTCTTCGTCGACGCCGATACCGACCATGTCCGGGTCACCACTGTCATGCGCGGCGCGGGCCACGAACACGATCAGGCGGCCGAGACGGTCGCGCTTGTCGAAGTGGGTGTCGGTGACCACCCGCTGCAGGTAGGGCAGCTGCAGGAAGCCGCGATCCAGGGTCACGGCCTCGCCCATCGGGTCGGCCATGGCGCTGGCCGAATCGATGCTGCCGCCATCCAGCGCGCCATAGGCGTAGCCACCAAGGATTGCCAGGCCGGCGCTGGTACCGGCAATCGGCTTGCCGGCGCGCACGTGGGCATTCAGCGCCCGGTTGAGCGCGGTGCCCTTCCAGAAGCGGATGTAGCGGGACTGATCGCCGCCGGCGATGAAGATCGCATCGGCCGCAGCCACGACCCGCAGCACGGCCGGGTCATCGGCGCCGCGGCGGTTGTCGAACACCAGGGTCTGCACGGCGGTGGTGCCGCCGATCTCACGGTACAGGCGGTCCTGCAGCTCATCGGTGCCGGAGGCGCGCAGGATCAGCACGCGACCATTGCCGGCCTGGCGCAGCCACCACTGGAAGGCTTCAGGCACCCATTCGCCGCCACCCATCAGCATCATCGCGGGGGCTCGCGGCCCGGGCCGCGGCGCATCCAGATCACCCACTTCGTAATAGGCGAAGCCGGGGTCCATCAGTTCCTGTGCCGCCGCCGGCGAAGTCCAGAGCGCCGACAGCAGCAAGGCGATGAGCGGGCCACGCAGCCCGTAGCGAAGGCGTCGCATCTTGATCTCCCTGAACAAAAACGACCTGCAACCGTTTTCACTCTTTGCCAGACATATCCCCAGTAGTCAAGGACATGAAAAAGGCGTTAAATGCGCGCGCCCATTC
Source organism: Stenotrophomonas sp. PA-6-5C (assembly GCF_021605635.1). NCBI lineage: Bacteria > Pseudomonadati > Pseudomonadota > Gammaproteobacteria > Lysobacterales > Lysobacteraceae > Stenotrophomonas > Stenotrophomonas sp. PA-6-5C. The sequence goes on along the minus strand of NZ_WKEE01000014.1, from coordinate 45,207 downwards.
CTGAAATGTGAATGGGGGACAGGGCCCCTCCTCTGCGGGCCGGCATTACTTCCGAGAATTTCTCATGCGTAGACAGGCGATGGCGTGGTCGATCCAGCTGGCGTTGATGGGCGTTGCTGCTTCGGCGGCGGCGCAGACTCCCGTTTCCTCTTCGGTACAACAGCTGGATGCGGTGCAGGTGACCGGCTCACGCATCCCGCGCGCCCAGGTGGAAGGGCCGGCGCCGATCACTGTCATCAACGCAGAGCAGATCCGCTCCAGCGGCTTCACCACCGTGCCGGACGTGCTGCGCGCGATGACCCAGAACGGCGGTGAGACGCAGAGCCAGCAGTCCTCCGGCGGTGCCGATTTCTCGCCGGGTGCGCAGCAGGTCGACCTGCGTGGGCTGGGGCCGAACCACACCCTGGTGCTGGTCAACGGCCGTCGCATCGCCGACTTCCCGATGCCGTTCAAGGGCCGCAGCAACTTCACCGATGTGTCCAACATCCCGCTGGGCATGATCGACCGCATTGAAGTGCTGACCGGCAGCGCGTCGGCGATCTACGGCTCGGATGCGATCGCCGGCGTGGTCAATTTCATCCTGAAGAAGCAGGCCGATGGCACCACCATCGACATGCGCATGGGCACCACCACCGAGGGTGGTGGTGAATCGTTCGACATGAGCCTGGCCAGCGGCTTCAGCAGCGGCAACTTCAACGCGGTGTACAGCGTCGAACTGCAGTCGCAGACGCCGCTGTGGGCCTACGACCGCGACATCCAGGACTCGACCCAGGACGGCCCGACCGAAGGCGCGCGCATCGCCCGTCGCTCCTATCTGCGCACCGATTACAACGATGACTACCTGGATCCGGGCGCAGCGACCTGTGATGCACTGTCCGCGCAGAACCAGGGCAGCACCTACCGTGCGTTCCGCCCGCGCTACGGCTACTACTGCGGCAGCGACAGCGCGATCGGCTACGGCACGATCCTCAGCAAGCGCCGCGGCGCCAACGCCTATGCCTCGCTCAGCTACGACTTCGACAACGGCCAGCAGTGGTTCGCCGACGTGCAGCTGGGCTACCACACGATGTCGCTGATGCGCGATGTCACCAAATGGGGCCGCATGGCCGCCGACGGCGATGAGTCGGGCTACTTCAACAATGAAGCGACCGGCGAGATCGAGTTCTGGCAGCGCCAGTTCTCGCCCGAGGAAATGGGCGGACTGGACAATGCGATGGTGCGCAGCACGCAGAAGACCTTCAGCGTGACCACCGGCTTCAAGGGCAACCTGACCGGCAGCTGGGACTACGAAGCGGCACTGAGCCATTCGCAGTACCAGTCGCGGATCAGCTGGGCGCAGATCATCGCGTCCAAGGCCAACGACCTGTTCCTGGGCCCGCAGCTGGGCGAGGACGATGACGGCTTCCCGATCTACAACGCCGATCCGTCGCGCCTGTACCGGCCGCTGACCCGTGCCGAGTACGATTCGATCGCCGCACGCACCACCTATACGCCGAAGTCGCGCACCGAGACGGCGGCGCTGACCCTGACCAATGGTTCGCTGTTCACCCTGCCCGGTGGCGATGCCGGCTTTGCCGCGACGGTGGAAGTGGGCCAGCAGGCCTATGCGCTCAATCCCGATCCGCTGGCGACGGGCTATTACTACTACAGCTGGAAGGATTCGGACGGCAAGGGCTCGCGCAACCGCTGGGCGACCGCCGCCGAGCTGCGCATGCCGCTGCATGAAACGGTCAACCTGAGCGTGGCCGGCCGTTACGACCAGTACCGCTATTCGGGCCACACCATCGGCAAGGCAACCTGGAGCGGCGGCCTGGAATGGCGTCCGATCGACACGCTGCTGGTGCGCGGCTCGTACGGCACCGCGTTCCGCGCGCCGGACCTGCACTATGTTTTCGCCGGCCCGGGCAACGACGAGACCAGCGCGGAAGATCTGTACAACTGCCGCGCCGATGCCGCCGATGATTGCGCCGATTACGAGCGCAACGTGATCCGCAGCCGCAGTGGCAACCGCGAGCTGGACCCGGAAACCAGCACCTCCTGGAGCGCTGGCTTCGTGTGGTCACCGGCCGCCGGCCTGGACCTGTCGGCCGACTGGTTCAACATCGACATGCGCGACCAGGTGCAGGACATGGACGTGCGTACGATCCTGGCCAGCGAAGCGAACTGCCGGCTGGGCAGCGCCGACATCGGCTCACCGACCTGCGTGGACGCTCTGGCCCGCATCACCCGCACCGCCGACGGCCGTCTCTACGGCGTACATGTGAACCCGATCAACGTTGCGCGCGAGTCCACCTCCGGCGTCGACGTCGGCCTGCGCTACCGCCTCCAGACCGGCATCGGCGATTTCATCTTCAATGGCACCCACACCTGGGTGAAGAAGCATGACTTCCAGCGCTATGCCGGTGATGTGACCGAAGACCAGTTCGCGATCAACAGCGGTTTCGATATTCCGCGCACCAAGACCAGCGTCAGCGTGACCTGGGAGAAGGATGCCTGGTCGGCCACCGTGTATGGCTCGCGCCTGGGCAAGCTGCCGACCTCGGACAGCTACGACCAGGTGTTCGACGAGGAGAGCGGCGACAGCCCGTGGATCAAGGCGACCTACCGCTACAACGCTTCGCTGCAGTACCGCTTCGACGATCACTCGCGGTTGTCGCTGTCGGTGGTCAATGTGTTCAACAAGATGCCGCCGAAGGACAGGACCTACACGGCGTACCCGTACTACGACGTGTCCTGGTTCGACAGCGTCGGCCGCACCATCAACCTGCAGTACACGCACAAGTTCGGCGGCAGCGCCCTGTAAGGGCGCACGGCATCGCCGGATGTGGAACAACAGGGCCCGCCATTGGCGGGCCTTGCTGTTTATGCACACCGCGCGTGGAAAGCGGTGGGGGTTTGGTGTGGACAAGTGGCCGCGAGCCATGCATTGCAATGGTTTCGAAGGGTGGCGATTTTTTATCCAGGAAGAATCCGGGTTTTCCACATGCGCCGTGGAAAGCGATGGGAACTAGGTGTGGACAAGTGGCTGTGAGTGTTGCTGCACAGACGTTTCAGGGCGCGGTGAAAATTTGTCCACACTACGCGAGCAAGCCCTGCGGAGCCGAGCCCGCGCTCGGCTGATACCAACCCGAGCCGAGCGCGGGCTCGGCTCTACAGGGTGCTGCGCGGTTTTCCACACCAGGCGTGGAGAGCGATGGGAGTTTTCTGTGGACAAGTGCCTGCGAACGTCACACCGCAAGTGTTTCGTAACGTGGTGTTTTTTTGTCCATCACCGGAAACGCGAACGCCCCGCACTGAGCGGGGCGTCCGGGGTCGATCCGATACAGCCAGATCAGACGTTGAAGCGGAAATGCAGGATGTCGCCTTCCTGCACGCGGTATTCCTTGCCTTCCAGGCGCAGGCGACCGGCTTCCTTGGCACCGGCTTCGCCCTTGTACTTGATGAAGTCGTCATACGCGATGGTTTCGGCGCGGATGAAGCCCTTCTCGAAGTCGGTGTGGATGACCGCGGCAGCCTGCGGCGCGGTGGCGCCCTTGCGCACGGTCCACGCGCGGACTTCCTTCACGCCAGCGGTGAAGTAGGTCTGCAGGCCAAGCAGGCTGTAAGCCGCGTTGATCACGCGGTTCAGGCCCGGCTCGGTCAGGCCGAGATCGGCCAGGAAGGTATCGCGGTCTTCGTCGTCCAGCTGCGACAGCTCTTCTTCGATCGCTGCCGACACCGGTACCACCTGTGCGCCTTCTTCGGCGGCACGGGCGCGCACGGCATCCAGGTGCGGATTGTTCTCGAAACCGTCTTCCAGCACGTTGGCGATGTACATCACCGGCTTCAGGGTCAGCAGGAACAGATCGCGCACCAGCGCCTTCTCTTCCTCGTCCAGACCTGCCGAACGACCGGCCTTGCCGTCGGCCAGCGCGGCCTGCAGCTTGGCCAGCACCGGCTTGCGTGCCGCTGCATCCTTGTCGCCACCCTTGGCCGCACGCTCGGCGCGGTTCAGTGCCTTCTCGACGCTGTCCAGGTCGGCCAGGGCCAGTTCGGTATCGATGGTGTCGATGTCCGAGATCGGGTCGACCTTGTTGTTGACGTGGATGACGTCAGCGTTCTCGAAGCAGCGCACCACGTGGGTGATCGCATCCACTTCGCGGATGTGGGCCAGGAACTTGTTGCCCAGGCCTTCGCCGCTGGCGGCACCGGCCACCAGGCCGGCGATGTCGACGAACTCGACCGCGGTCGGGATGACCTTCTGCGGGTTGATGATCGCTGCCAGCTCGTTCAGGCGCGGATCCGGCACCGGCACGATGCCGACGTTCGGTTCGATGGTGCAGAACGGGAAGTTCGCCGCGGCGATGCCCGCCTTGGTCAGCGCGTTGAACAGGGTCGACTTGCCGACGTTGGGCAGGCCGACGATGCCGCATTTGATACCCATGGGTGACAGCTCTCTGGGGTGAAAGTGATTGGTGAAACAGCGCGCGCGCCGCTTGGCCAATCCATCTCGGTGTTGCCGATTGTGCGTTGCCGATCTTTGTGTGCCAACCAAGGTTGGCACCTACCAGAAGCGCTATTTCGGGGTGTGCAGCCGCTTCATCGCTTCGCTGAAATCGCCCTGCACTGCCAACGGCAGCACGTCGATCGCATCGTCGATGGCGCGCGAAATCAGTACTTCATCATCCTTGGAGGGGCGTCCAAGCACCCAGCCCACCACGCGGTCCTTGTGGCCGGGATGGCCGATACCCACGCGCAGGCGATGGAACCTGCCGTGGCCGAGCAGCCGGATGGTGTCACGCAGGCCGTTCTGTCCACCGTGGCCACCGTCGAACTTCAAGCGCGCCACGCCGGGCGCCAGGTCCAGTTCGTCATGGGCCAGCAGGGTTTCCTCCGGCTCGATCTTCCAGAACCGCTGCGCGGCGGTGACCGACTTGCCGCTGAGGTTCATGAAAGTGGCGGGCTTGAGCAGCCACACCGTCTGCCCAGCGATGTCGACCTTGGCGGTCTCGCCAAACAATTTGCTGTCCACGTTCCATCGCGCACCGGCCTTTTCAGCCAGGGCCTCAACGAAATGAAACCCGGCATTGTGCCGGGTCCGGGCGTGCTCCGATCCGGGGTTGCCCAGACCGACGATCAGTCGCAATCCTGCCATCGTTCCATCCAGATACGGCGCCTGCCCCGAAGGACAGGCGCCGCGGGGTATTACTCGGCCGCTGCTTCTTCAGCGTCGGCAGCGTCCTGCTTGCCGTGCTTGGCAGTGACGATGGCGTCGTCGTGGTCCTTGCCCAGCGCCAGCGCCGGGATTTCCACGCCCTTCGGCAGCTTGATGTCCGACAGGTACACAACGTCGCCAGCCTTCAGCTCGCCCAGGTCGACTTCGATCGACTCCGGCAGGTCCTTCGGCAGGCAGCTGATGGCCACTTCCTTCAGTTCGTGGGTGACCACGACGTCGGCAGCCTTGCCAGCCGGCGAGGTGTCTTCGTTGATGAAGTGCAGCGGAACCGAAGCGGTCAGCTTCTCGTTCTCGTTCACGCGCAGGAAGTCCAGGTGCATGATCAGCTGCTTGAACGGATGGCGCTGCATGTCACGCAGCAGCACCTTCTGCACCTGGCCGTCCAGGTTCAGGTCCAGGATCGAGGCATAGAACCACTCGTTCTGCTGGGCCAGCCAGATTTCGTTGTGGTCCAGGCTGATGGCGACCGGTTCGGCGTTGCCGCCGTACACGATCGCCGGGATCACACCAGCGGTACGCAGGCGGCGGCTCGCACCCTTACGCTGCAGTTCACGCTTGGTGACCTTGATTTCATGGGTCTTCGACATTTTCGACTACTCGGTTGTTGCCTTGCCTTGCGGCTTGGCGGTTGAAGGCACTTCCGCGACCAGAAGTGCCCAGTGTGTCCCTGCCGTTGCCGGCGGGGACGAAAAAATCAATCGACGTACAGCGAGCTGACCGACTCGCCGAAGGCGATGCGGCGCATCGTTTCGGCCAGCATTTCCGCCACGCTCAGCTGGCGGATCTTGCTGCACACCCGCGCGGCGTCCTTCAGCGGGATGGTGTCGGTCACCACCAGCTCATCGAGCTGGGAATTGGTGATGTTGTCCACCGCCGGGCCCGACAGCACCGCGTGGGTGCAGTAGGCGGCGACCTTGAGCGCACCGCGCGCCTTCAGGGCAGCGGCAGCGGCGCACAGGGTGCCGGCGGTATCGACGATGTCATCGACCATCACGCAGGTCTTGCCTTCGACGTCACCGATGATGTTCATCACGGTGGAGACGTTGGCGCGCGGACGGCGCTTGTCGATGATCGCCAGGTCAGCGTCATCCAGGCGCTTGGCCACCGCACGGGCGCGGACCACACCGCCCACGTCCGGCGACACGACGATCAGGTTCTCGGTGCCGTAGGCGCGCCAGATGTCGGCCAGCAGCAGCGGAGAGGCATACACGTTGTCGACCGGAATATCGAAGAAACCCTGGATCTGGTCGGCGTGCAGGTCGACGGTCAGCACACGATCAGCGCCGGCGGTGCTGAACATCTTCGCCGCCAGCTTGGCGGTGATCGGCACGCGCGAGGAACGCATGCGGCGATCCTGGCGCGAGTAGCCGAAGTACGGCACCACGGCGGTCACGCTGGCCACCGATGCGCGCTTGAGCGCGTCGATCAGCACCAGCAGTTCCATCAGGTTTTCCGCGCTCGGCGCCGAGGTCGGCTGGATCACGAACACGTCCTGCTTGCGGACGTTCTCTTCGATCTCCACCTGCACTTCGCCATCGGAGAAGTGCGAGACCAGCGCCTTGCCCGGGCGCACTCCCAGTTCCTTGCAGATGTTCTGCGCCAGACGTTTGTTGGCGTTGCCGGAAAAGACCAGCAGGTTCGGGGACTCTTGCATCATGATTGTCTCGGGCGGGGACGAGTGGCGGGGATCCGGTAGCGGCAAGGACCACTGCGGCCCCTGCTGCTGACAACACCGCGGCTGTTCCCACGTCCCGCGCAGGTGATGCGCTGGAAGGCGCGGACGCAGCCGCATTGGCAGGGGCGGGAGGATTCGAACCTCCGAATGCCAGGATCAAAACCTGGTGCCTTGGGCCTCTTGGCGACGCCCCTGCATTGATGAATCAGTGTTGCTCGAGTGCATCCAGCAGTGGCGAACGTGCAACGCCCGCAGCCACCCTTACCCGCAACTCCTTCGACAACTTCGCTCGTCCCTGCTCGGCGGCAGCCTGCGAATCGAACTCGACGAAACAACCACTTCCCGAACCGGTCAGACGTGCCGTGCCGATGTCGCTCAACGCAGCAAGCACCGCCTCGACGGCAGGCTCACGGCGGCGCAGCACCGGTTCGAACACGTTCCCGACCAGCGTGCCGGAAGCGAAGTCCTCTATTTTCGCCTGTGGACTGTCGCGCGTCAAATCCGGATCAGCGAACAGGAGGGGCGTCGGCACATGAACGCCCGGTTCGACCACCACATACCAGGCCTGCGGCAGGGTGATCGGCTGCAGCCGCTCGCCTACCCCTTCGGCCCAGGCGTTGTGGCCACGCACGAACACCGGCACGTCAGCGCCAAGGCGCAACCCCAGCGCGGCCAGCGCATTTTCGTCCAGCCCGGCGCCCCAGAGCCGATTCAGTGCCACCAGCACGGTGGCGGCATCGGATGATCCACCGCCAAACCCACCTCCCGCAGGAACATGTTTTTCGACGATGATGTCGACACCTTTATCGACATTCGCGGCTTCTTTGAGCATCCGCGCTGCACGAACGGCTAGATCGTCCGCCTCGGCGACGCCGGCCAGACCCTCGCCCTGCCGTCGCACCTGACCGTCTTCACGCAGGCGCAGGCCGATCCGGTCGCCCCAGTCGAGCAGGCGGAACACCGTCTGCAGCTCGTGGTAGCCATCGGCACGGCGGCCGGTGATGTGCAGGAACAGGTTCAGCTTGGCCGGGGCCGGCCACCAGGACCAGCCCGCGTCATCCCCGCGCGCGTTCATGGCGCGCCCTGGCCCCACTGGTCGACCAGCAGGCGCACCTTGGCGTCGCCATTGACCGCTTCGACCCTGCGCGGCAAGGCCGGACGCCCGGCTTCGGCCGGGTACCAGTCCAGATACTGGATCACCCAGCCCATCTGCTGCATGCGCCGCGGACGGCCATCAGCATCGCGGTCGATCTTTTCCGGCCCAGCGCTGTCGCCAGCGACCAGGCCGCGTACCCAGTCCGGAAGCTGATTGACCGGAATATCCCAGCCGGTGGCCTCCAGCAGCAGCGCCTGCGCGTCTTCACCCTCGCGCGGACCACCGGCCAGTCCTTCCAGACGCCCGGCTTCATGATGGGCATCACCGCTCAGCTTCCAGCTCTGGCGGGTCACCGGCGCGCTCAGCTCAACGACATAGCGCTGGCCTTCCTGCTTCCAGTCGATGCGGCCGCTGCCACCGTCCTTGCCCTTGCTGACCGCCACCCGGCCCTGGAAATTCCAGTCCGATGCCGATCGCAACGCCTCTACACGCGCGACCTCGGTAGCGGCCGCTTCGGCGGAAACGGTGGTGACCACGGCCGGCGCTGGCGTTTTCTGCCGGCCAACGGTGGTACAGGCACTCAGGGCCAGGGTCACGGCCACCAGCAGCAATGGCCGGATCGTGGAAACACTCATGGATTGAATTTCTCGCGGGCGCGCAGCAGCGCGCGGTTTTCAGGGTCGAGCCGGGCCGCTTCCTCGAAGAAGTGACGGGCTTCATCGTGCTTGCCCAGCACCCACAGCACCTCGCCCACGTGGGCGGCGATTTCCGGGTCCTTGGCCAGCGTCCAGGCGCGCCGCAGCTGCACCAGCGCGTCGGCGTTGCGCCCCAGCCGGTACAGCACCCAGCCATAGCTGTCGACGATGGCCGCGTTGTCCGGTTCGGCCACGCGCGCGCGGTCGATCAGTTCGAGCGCTTCCTGGTAGCGACCGGTCCGGTCGGCCAGGGTGTAGCCCAGTGCGTTCAGTGCCGGCACGTTCTCCGGCTCGGTCACCAGGATCTTGCGCAGGTCGGCCTCGGCGCGGGCGATGTCATCGCGGCGCTCCCAGGCCAGCGCACGGGCATACAACAGGCCGTTTTCGTCGGGATACGCGGCCAGGCCACGGGCCAGTGCATCGATCTCGCCGGGAAGGTCGTCGGCGCGCTGGCGCAGCTCGGCTTCCAGCAGATACGCGTCGCGCCGCACATCGTCATCGACGCCGGCATCGGACTGGATCGCATGCACTTCATCCAGCGCCAGCGACTGCCGGCCTGCCAGCCCCTGCGCATTGGCCGCGCGCAGGCGCGCTTCATTCAGCTCATCGCCGCCGGGCACGCTGTGATACCAGTTGACCGCCTCCGGGTAGCGCTTGAGGTACTCGGCGATCTTGCCCAGCAACAGGCGCTGCGCCGGGTCCGGCTTGGCCGCCTGCCGCGACAGTTCGTTGTAGAGATTGGACAGCGCGGCCTTGTCGCCCTGCTTGGCCAGCAGCGAAGCGCGCATGCCCCAGGTCTGCACATTCTGCGGACCGACCGCCAGCACGCGCTCGGCCGCTGCCGGCTGGCCGAGGCTGTCATAGGCAATGGCCACCGCATTGCGCAGTTCCGGATCCTGACGGGTCTTCGGTTCCACCCCACGCAGCAGCGACAGTGCCTGGTCGGTCTGCCCGGCCTGCTGCAGCTGGCTGGCGCGCAGCAGGGCGACGCGCGGCTCCTCGGGGAAGCGCTTGACCACCTCATCGATCATGCGCCGCGCCAGCTCGGGCTTTTCCATGCGCAACGCCAGGCGTCCAAACTCCTGCCAAGCCTCGATCTTCTGGGGAATGGCGTTGGCATCGACCAGTTCGCCCAGCACCTGGGCCGGCACGGCCGGATCGCGGCCGCCACCGATCAGGGCGCCCAGGGCGAACTTCCAGCCCTCGTCCCCCGGGTCCTGCAACAGAGCCTGAAGTTCGCTGCGTGCAGCCTTCACATCGCCCTGGCGCATGGCCAGCGCACCGGCGGCGCTGCGCATCGCCAATGAGCGTGGCGCACGCTGCTGCCACAGGGCCAGGCCCTTGGCCGCCGCATCATCCTCGTTGGCCAGCATGGCGATGCGGGTCGCCCGCTCGGCCAGGCCGGCGTCGCCGTCGGTCTGCTGGGCGGCCTGCAGGTACCAGCGTGCGGCCTCGGCCAGCTTGCCCGCCTGCAGGGCGAACTCACCAGCCAGGACCGGTTCCAGCGCCAGTTCCTCAGTCACCGCGGGCCGTGCAGGCGCCTTGGCGGGCACCGCCGCCAGGGCCTGGGCACAGGCCAGAGACAGCAGCAGAACACTGGGGATGCGAATCAATGCGGGCATCGTCGGCATCGGGGCCTTAAAATGTCGTCCAATGGCCAGCAGCTTATCGCAAGCAACTGAACAATGACCCTGTGGGTGCTCGGACTGAATCACCAGACCGCACCGGTGGAACTGCGCGAACGCGCAGCCTTCGCCGGTGACGCGTTGCCGCGCGCGCTCGGTTCGCTGCGCGATACCCCGCAGATCGCCGAGGCGGTACTGCTGTCCACCTGCAACCGCACCGAGCTGTACGCCGTGGCCGAGTCCGCGCAGGCACTGGACCAGTGGCTGCACGCCCAGGCCGGCGACCTGCAGGGCTATCTGTACCAGCACGCCAATGCCGATGCCGTCCGCCACCTGTTCCGGGTGGCGACGGGGCTGGATTCGATGGTGCTGGGCGAACCGCAGATCCTCGGCCAGGTGAAGGATGCCTGGTCGACCGCGCGCGACCATGGCCTGCTCGGCCAGCGCCTGGACCGGCTGTTCCAGCAGACGTTCTCGGTGGCCAAGCGCGCGCGTACCGATACCCAGGTCGGCGCCAACCCGGTATCGGTGGCCTCGGCAGCGGTACGCCTGGCACAGAACGCATTTGCCCGCCTGGATGATTCCACCGTGCTGCTGGTCGGCGCTGGCGAGACCATCGAACTGGCCGCACGCCACCTCAGCGAAGGCAAGGTGCGGCGTCTGCTGATCGCCAACCGCACCCTCGCACATGCGCAGGAACTGGCCAGCCGCCATGGTGGCGTGGCGCTGCCGCTGACCGAACTGGAGCGCCACCTGGCCGAGGCCGATGTGGTGTTCTCGGCCACCGCCGCCCGTGAACCGGTGATCCACCGTGCCGCGGTGGCCAACGCCCTGCGTGCGCGCCGGCACAAACCAATGCTGCTGTTCGACCTGGCCGTGCCGCGCGACATCGAGGCCGACGTTGCCACGCTCAAGGATGCGTTCCTGTACACCGTGGACGATCTGGAGCGCGCGGTGGAAGACAACCGCCGCAGCCGCCGCGAGGCCGCCGCCGAAGCGGAGACGATCATCGACCTGCAGGTCTCGCGCTTCGTCGAAACCCTGCAGGCCAGCGCCCACCAGGCGCCACTGCGACAGCTGCGCGCCTTCGGCGAGGCCACCCGTGCCGAACTGCTGGAACGCGCGCGCCAGCAGCTGGCCAACGGCAAGCCCGCCGACGAAGTGCTGGAACTGCTTGCCCACGGATTGACCAACCGCCTGCTGCACCCGCCGACCGCCGCCCTGCGCGCGGCCGCGCTCAGTGGCGATGCCGACCTGACCCGCGCCGCCGAGCGCCTGTTCCCGGCGACGCCGGGTTACCGCCACCCACCTGTGAGAACCGATGACGCCGACCCTGCGCCGTAAGTTGGAAGCGCTGGCCGAGCGCCGCGAAGAACTGGAACGTCTGCTCGCCGAACCGGAGGTGGTCGCCAACAATGCGCGCTTCCGCGATCTCTCGCGCGAGTTTTCCCAGCTCGAACCGATCGCCACCGCACTGGCCGATGAAGCACGCGCCAAGGCCGACCTGGCTGCGGCCGAAAGCATGCGTGCCGATCCGGACCTGCGCGAGCTGGCCGACGAGGAAATCGCCGCCGCGCAAGCCCGCCTGCAGGAACTGGAGCAGGAACTGGCGCTGCTGCTGGTGCCGCGCGACCCGCGCGATGAAGGCAACCTGTTCCTGGAAGTGCGCGCCGGCACCGGCGGCGACGAGGCGGCGATCTTCGCTGGCGACCTGTTCCGCATGTACGCCCGCTACGCCGAGCGACAGGGCTGGAAGGTCGAGATCGAATCGGACAATCCCGGCGAACATGGCGGCTACAAGGAAGTGGTGGCGCGCGTGGTCGGCCGTGGCGCGTTCTCGCGCCTGAAATTCGAATCGGGCACGCACCGCGTGCAGCGCGTGCCGGCCACCGAATCGCAGGGCCGCATCCACACCTCGGCGGCCACCGTGGCGATCATTCCGGAAGCCGACGAAGTCGATGAGATCGTCATCAACCCGGCTGACCTGAGAGTCGACACCTACCGTTCTTCCGGCGCCGGCGGCCAGCACGTCAACAAGACCGAATCGGCGATCCGCATCACCCACGTGCCCAGCGGCGTGGTGGTCGAATGCCAGACCGAGCGCAGCCAGCATGCCAACCGGGACAAGGCGATGAAACGCCTGAAGGCGCAGCTGCTCGATGCCGAGCGCCAGCGCCACGACGCAGCGCAGGCTGAATCACGGCGCCTGCAGGTCGGCAGCGGCGACCGCAGCCAGCGCATCCGTACCTACAACTTCCCGCAGGGCCGGATCACCGACCACCGCGTGGAAGGGCTGACCCTGTACGACCTGCCCAACGTATTGGCCGGCGACCTGGACCCGCTGCTGCAGCGATTGAGCCACGAGCACCAGGTCGACGCCCTGGCCCAGCTTTCGGCCGGCTGACCCGCATGTCGGCCTGGCAGCAGCGGCAGCAACTGCAGCAGGCGATCACACGCCAGCCCGGCGACTTCGTCGCCTGGGTGATGCTGGCCGACCTGGAACTGGAGGCCGGCGACATTGCGGCCGGCGAGCAGGCCGCGCGACGCGCGCTGCAGCTGCGGCCCAATCATCCTGAAGCACTTGCCCGGCTGGGCCGGGTAGCGTGGATGGCAGGAGCGCATGCCGATGCCGCCAAGCTGTTGGGCCAGGCCTCGGCGCTGGCACCGGAGCACCCGGGCATCGCGTTGTGGCTGGGGCACGCGCTGGAAGATGCCAACGATGCAGAAGGCGCATCGGCGGCCTATCGCCGCGCACATGCACTGATGCCCGATGAACCGTATATCGCCGCACAACGCCTCGCCTGGCAGCGTCGCCTGTGCGATTGGCAGGACGTGGATGCGCTGGCAACCCAGGTGCGCGGCGCGCTTGCATCGGGCCAGGGCGTGGTCGAACCCTTCGCGTTCCTCAGCGAAGACGCCAGCGCGGCCGAACAGTTGGCCTGTGCGCGCGCGCGCGCGGCCGCTGTGGCGGCGTCGGTGCGGCCACTGCCCCCGGTGAAGCTGCGCGAACGAAGTCCACTTCGCGTGGGCTTCCTGTCCAACGGTTTCGGCGCTCATCCCACCGGATTGCTGACGGTGGCGCTGCTGGAGCACATGAGCCAGGACCCGGCCCTGCACCTGCATCTGTTCGCGCTCAACGCCGACGATGGCAGCCGCATCCGCCAACGCCTGCAGACCGCTACCCAGCTGCATGACGTGGCGGGGTTGCGCCATGCCGATACGGCCGCGCGCATCCGTGCACAAGGCATCGACCTGCTGTTCGACCTGCGCGGCTGGGGCGGCGGCGGCACACCGGAAGTACTGGCGATGCGCCCTGCCCCGCTGCAGCTCAACTGGCTGGCCTACCCCGGCACCTCCGGTGCACCGTGGCTGGATGCCGTGATCGCTGACCGCTTCACGCTGCCGCCCTCGATGGAAACACACTACAGCGAACGTGTGCTGCGGCTGCCGCGCGCGTTCCAGCCCTCGGACAACACCCGCACGCTGGAGCCGGCACCGGACCGCGTGGCCTGCGGGCTGCCCGCGCAGGGCACGGTGTTCTGCTGCTTCAACAACAGTTACAAGCTCAACCCGCGCAGCATGGGCCGCGCGTTCGCGGTGCTGCAGGCAGTACCCGGCAGCGTACTGTGGCTGCTGTCCGGCCCCGGCCAGGCCGATGCGCGGCTGCGTGCCGCCGCGCGGGCAGCAGGACTGGATCCGTCGCGCCTGGTGTTCATGGCCAAGCTGCCACATCCGCAGTATCTGGCCCGCTATCAGCTGGCCGACCTGTTCCTGGATACGAACCCGTACAACGCGCATACCACCGCATCGGATGCACTGTGGGCCGGCTGTCCGGTACTGACCTGCCCCGGCGCTACCTTCGCCGCGCGCGTGGCCGGCAGCCTCAACCACCAGCTGGGGCTGGAGCACATGAATGTCGCCGACGACGCGTCGTTCGTCGCCACCGCCAGCGCACTCGGCAACAATCCGGCCGCCTTGGCCGCAGTGCGCGCCGAACTGGCGCAGGCACGCGAACGCAGCGGCCTGTTCGACATGGCGGCTTTCGCGCGCGATCTGTCCGCACTGCTGCAGCAGCTGGCCCGCGAACAGGGCTGGCAGGGCCTCGACACGCCCTGACATCGCCCTGCGCTACGCTCGGGCCTCCTTCCCGCGTGGTATGACGATGGCCAAGCTCAAGCGCAAGGAATACGACGAACTGCTGCAGCCGCTGCAGCTGGAACTGGCTGCGATGGCGCGCTGGGTGCAGCACAGCGGACAACGCCTGCTGGTGCTGTTTGAAGGACGCGATACCGCCGGCAAGGGGGGCGCGATCCAGACCATCAGCGAGCACCTCAACCCACGCCAATGCAGGGTAGTGGCGCTGCCCAAACCCACCGACCGCGAAGCCACGCAGTGGTACTTCCAGCGCTACGCCTCGCATCTTCCGGCCGCCGGCGAGATCGTGCTGATGGACCGCAGCTGGTACAACCGCGCCGGCGTTGAACGGGTGATGGGCTACTGCAGCGAGACCGAATACCAGCAGTTCCTGCGCCAGGCACCGGTGTTCGAACAATTGCTGGTGGATGACGGCATCCTGCTGTTCAAGTACTGGCTGTGCGTGGACCAGGAGCAGCAGGAAAAGCGCTTTGCCGAACGCCATGTCGATCCACTGAAAGGCTGGAAGCTGTCGCCGGTGGATCTGAAGTCACGCAGCAAGTACAGCGCGTATACCGAAGCGCGCGAGGCGATGCTGCGCGCCACCCATCGCGACGGTGCGCCGTGGACGCTGGTGGATTTCAACGACCAGCGGCTGGGTCGCCTGACCCTGGCCCGCAACCTGCTGGACCGGTTGCCGGACACGCGGGTGGATGCGCCGCTGCCGGAGCTGCCGAAGCTGAAGGGCAAGCTGCATCACGAGCACTACGATGTACTGAAGCCGATCGAGAGTTTCCCGGTCAAGGACTGAGGTAGGTTCGGCAGGGCTGTGCCCTGCACCTGCTACAGGCAACGGCAACTGCCGAAGCAACAGCAAAAGCGGGTATTCCGGGGGATGGCGGGGCGGTGTCGGATTGCGGGGACGCCGCAAGTACGTCCCTGTAGGCTTGGCAGCCGCATCCATGCGGCTGACACCCCGCAATCCGACACCGCCCCACCTCTGACAGATCTCCGCGATCTGGCAGATCCACGCCATGCGTGGATGTATGTCCATCGAAATCGAATATTTCGACAATTGAACGTAGAGCATTCACGCATGGCGTGGATCTACGTGTCGACCAAGGTCGACACCCACCAAGAGCAGACCATGCCATTCCGACAGTTCGCGAGAATCTGTCGAAGGCGGGGTGGGTCCGGTTGCGGGGGCGTGAGCGCCATGGATGGCGCGACCGAGCTTACATGGACGTACTTGCAGCGTCCCCCGCAACCGGACCCACCCCGCCTACCCTCAGGAAACCCGCTTCTGCTTCGGCTGTTGCTGTTGCTTCGGCTGTTGCTCTGGCCTCTGCAGGTGCAGGGCGCAGCCCTGCCGACCAACCCCTTACTTGGCAGCAGCAATCTGCTGTTCGATGTCGGCTGCGGTGACCGGGCCCAGGAAGCTGTGCGCCAGCTTGCCCTGCGGATCGATCAGATGCGTCAACGGCAGGCCGCGCGGGGTGGCGAAGTCGGCCGGCGGATCGAACGGATCGACGATCACGATCGGGTAGGTCACCGGATGCTTGGTCAGGAACGACTGCATTTCCGGCACCTCGATGTCCTCGTAGGCCAGGCCAACCACTTCGATGTTGCTGCGCATGGCATGCAACGCCGACAGCTCGGGCATTTCCTTGCGGCAGGGTGCGCACCAGGTTGCCCAGAAGTTCACCACCACCCACTTGCCACGATGCGCGGCCAGGTCGTAATCGCTGCCATCGACCGCCTTCATCTTCAGCGTCGGGAATTCGGCGGTGACACGCTCGGCGGGGGTGTCCTCAACCGGCGCCGGGGCGGCCGGGGTCGGTGCCTGCGTGGGCGGCTGGCTGCTGGCCGGGGTCGGCTCCTGCGCGGGTTTGCAGGCGGCCAGGGTTAGCAGCGCAGCCAGCAGCAACGGGGTCTTGCAGGTCATGGGGCGTCTCCAGAATCAGGGTAGATGTCGCTGACGCGACGCTTGAGGCGTTCACGCAATGGCAGGCGCAACTCGTCCAGCGCAGCCAGTGCGGCCCGGCCGAGGCTGTCATCGCGGTAAGGCAGGTGTTGTTCGGCTACCGGAATGCGCAGCTGCGTGCATTCGTACAGATCGCCCAGGCTGACCTGATCCAGGTCGCGTGCGAGCAGCCATTCGCCGCGCTCATCACGGCGCAGCAGGCCGATGCCTTCCAGGTTGCAGGCGAGGTCCTGCAGCAGCGAGTCGGTCAGCATCGGTTCCAGCCGCAGGATCTCGTCGTCGGCCAGACCCCTGCCCTTGGCGCGAGCATGCTGGAAGCGCCCGAGCAGGCGCAGCAGGCCATAGAACTCGTAGCCCTGCGGCAGGCGCAGCTCCACCGGCTGGTAGCGGAAGGCCGCCATCGACGATGCCAGCGACGCGCCCAGCAGCACGGCCACCCAGCACAGGTAGATCCACAGCAGCAGGATCGGCACGAAGGCCACCGTGCCATACAGCTTCTGGTAGGACTGGAAGCTGCCCAGGTAGGCGCCGATGCCCCACTTCACCAGCTCCAGGATCACCGCGGCAAGAATCGCGCCCGGAACCGCGTGGCGCCACTTCACGGTGTGGTGTGGCACCACCCGGAACATCAGGGTGATGCAGACGAATTCGATCAGGATCGGCGCCAGCCGCAACGCGAGATCGGCCAGCCAGCGCCCCTCCTGCGTGCCGAACAGTGGCATCGCGAACACCCGCGCCGACACGGCCAGTGAAGCGGCGGCGAGCATCGCGCCGAGGGTCAGCACCGTCCAGTAGACCAGGAAGCGGGTCAGCCGCGGCCGACTGCTGCCGACGCGCCAGATCTGGTTGAAGGTCTCTTCAACACTGTTGAGGGTGATCAGCAGCGAGATGACCAGGGCAATGAAGCCGGCGGCTGTGAGCTGGCCCGCGCTGGCCGAGAACTGCCGCAGGTAGCCTTCGGCGGCGCGCGCGGCGTTGGGCACGAAGTTGGAGAAGACGTAGTCGCTGAGCTGGTCGCTCCAGCGATCGAACACCGGGAAGGCCGAGAGCACGCCGAATACCACGATCGCCAATGGCACCAGCGCGAACACCGTGGTGTAGGCCAGCGCGGCGGCAGCCTGGAACAGGCGGTCGTCGAGGAAGCGGCGCCACAGGAAGCGGCCGAAGCTGGCGGCACGTGCGCGATCCCGCGCGCGCTCCATCCACAAATTGAGCGTATCCAAAGGTTCCATCGGCGCAAGGGTACCCGATGCGGAATCGGTGCAGGATAGCCATACTGGTGTCCACACGATGAGGAGAGCTGGGCGCGATGGGCGAAATCCTGGTGCTGTACTACAGCCGCGGCGGTTCGGTGGCACGGCTGGCGCGCCAGATCGCGCGGGGCATCGGCGAGGTGCCGGGCATGACGGCGCGGCTGCGCACGGTGCCGCCGGTGGCTGCCGTCACCCAGACCGCGCAGCCCCCGGTGCCGGACGATGGCGCGCCGTATGTGAGCGTGCAGGACCTGGTGGAGTGCCAGGGACTGCTGCTGGGCAGCCCCACCCGTTTCGGCAACATGGCCGCGCCGGTCAAGCATTTCCTCGATGGGCTCGGCGCCGAATGGGTGAACGGCACGCTGGCGGGCAAGCCGGCCGGAGTGTTCACGTCCACCGCGTCGATGCATGGCGGCCAGGAGTCGACCCTGCTGTCGATGCAGGTACCACTGCTGCACCACGGCTGCCTGATCGTCGGCATTCCGTTCACCGAGCCGGCGCTGAGCCACACCACCAGTGGCGGCACGCCGTATGGCGCCAGCCACGTGGCCGGTGCCGCCGACGACCCGCAACCAACCGACGATGAGGCGGTGCTGGCACGGGCGCTGGGCCGGCGCGTGGCCGACATCGCGCAGCGGCTGGCACGATGAGCGCCGCGCCGCGCACCGTGCTGCTGCTGGCGTTGATGGGGCTGGCGGCGCTGTTTGCCGGCTGGTTCATCAACGACAGGCACTGGCTGGCCACCCAGCTGGTGTTCACGGCACCACCGCTGGCGCTGGCCATCGCCCTGCGTTTGGGCTGGCGCAAGGCCGGGTTCTGGTCGGCGGTGCTGGCCCTGGGCTGGTTCAGCCACGGCGTGATGAGCGCCTGGAGCCACCCGGAAACGCGCTGGCTGGCGCTGATCGAGATCGCGCTGGCGCTGCTGGTGATCTTCTCGGCCAGCCTGCCCGGCCTGCGCGCCCGTTTCGGGCCGCGGCGCTGACGCTGCGCCCGGCGGGCCGTATCATCTGCATTCCCGGCCCCGCGCCGCTGTACCTGCCTTGGTTTCGCGCATGCACATGATGGAAGAGCTCCTGGTCGTCACCACCGGTGGCACGATCGACAAGATCTATTTCGACGACAAGTCGGACTACCAGATCGGCGACCCGCAGATCGGCATGATCCTGCGCGAACTGGGGGTCACGTTCCGTTTCAACGTGATTCCGATCCTGCGCAAGGATTCGCTGCACATCAACGACGACGATCGTGAGCTGATCCGCGCGACGATCGCTGCGCAGCCCACCCGCCACGTGCTGGTGACCCACGGCACCGATTCGATGGTGCAGACCGGCAAGGTGCTGGCGACGATCCCCGACAAGACCATCGTGATGACCGGTGCGCTGAGCCCGGCGCGGTTCCGTGGTTCGGATGCGGAGTTCAACATCGGTTGTGCGATCGGTGCGGTGCAGTCGCTGCCGGCGGGGGTGTTCATCGCAATGAACGGCCGGATCTTCGATCCGCAGCATGTGCGCAAGAACGTGGCGGCGAACCGGTTCGAGTCGGTTTGAGGGACTTGTAGTGCCGAGCCCATGCTCGGCTGCCCTCTGATAGCCGAGCGTGGGCTCGGCTCTACAAAAAAACACCCCGGCCGAGGCCGGGGCGTGCCCATGGAGAGGGGCTTGGGCTCAGTACTGGGCGTTGAGGGTCACGCCCGAGAAGGTGCTGTACGCCTTCACCCGCACGTGCCAGACGCCGGCAGCGGGGCTGTTGACGGTGCAGGTCTCGTTGTTGCCGCTCAGGTATGGGCGGCAGGTGTAGACGGTGTCGGTCGGGGCACTACCCTGGCGCAGGTACAGGTCGGCGTCACCGCTGCCGCCACTGATCGCCACGCGCAGCTGCGCGCTGCCAGCCGGGACGTTGACGGTGTAGCTGAGCGATGCGCCGCTGGCCGCGCCGAGGCCGGTAACCGGCACGTTGTTCTGCAGCACGGTGCCACCCGGGTTGGGCGTGGTGCCGTTGATCGCAGCTGTCACTGCGGCATCGGCGTCGATGATGCCGGCGCCGCAACCACCCGAGCACGCACCCGGCAGCGGACGCGCGGTGCTCTTGATGATGCTTTCCACCTGCGCCGGGCTGAGCGGGCTCGGGGCCACCGACTGCATCAGCGCGACCACGCCGGCCACGTGCGGCGCCGCCATCGAGGTGCCGTTGTAGGACGCATAGCTGGCGCTGCCCGGGGTGGTGGTGCCGCTGTTTAGCGTGGACAGGATGCCCTGGCCCGGTGCGGAGATGTCGATGCCGGTGCCGTAGTTGGAGAAGCTGGCACGTGCACCTGCCGAGGTGGTCGCGGCCACTGCGATCACGTTCGGGCAGTTCGCCGGTACCGACGAGGACACGTTGGTGTTGCTGTTGCCGGCAGCGACCACCACGGTGGTGCCACGGCCGACCGCGCCGTTGATGGCGTTCTGGTAGGTGGTCGAGCAGCTGCCGCCGCCGCCCAGCGAGAGGTTGATGACCTCGGCCGGATTGGCATTGGCCGGCACACCGCTGACGGTGCCGCCGGAGGCCCAGACGATGGCGTCGGCGATGTCGGAGGTATAGCCGCCGCACTTGCCGAGCACGCGCACCGGCACGACCTTGGCATTGAATGCGGTACCGGCCACGCCGTTGCTGTTGTTGGTCACCGCGGCGACCGTGCCGGCCACGTGGGTGCCATGCCAGCTGGAGTTCGAGCCCGGGTAACCGGCCTGGCACTCGTTGTCGCCGTACCAGTCACCCTCGTCGTTGGGATTGCTGTCCCGGCCACCACCATCACGCGCCATCGCCGCGTCGCTGATGAAGTCATAGCCAGGCAGGATGTTGGCGTTGAGGTCGGCATGGTTGGTGATGCCGGTATCGATCACGGCCACGACTACGCCAGTGCCGGTGGCCTTGTCCCAGGCCGGGCGCACGTTGATCGACGCGTTGGACGTGCCGAAGCCCCACTGCTCGCTGAAGCGGGTGTCGTTCGGGGTCAGCGTCGCGCGCATGATCTGGTCGACTTCGACGTATTCCACGTTCGGGTCGGCGGCGAGCTTGCGCATCAGCAGTTCGGCGTCGGCCTGGTCCAGCGCACGGTCGGTCCTGACCACGGTGGAGCCGACAGCCAGCTTGCGGACCTGCTGCAGGCCCAGCGCGCGGCCCTGGCTGCTGGCGATGCCGGCAGCGGCGGTCTTCAGCGAAGAGGCGAGCGCGGTGGTGTTGGCCACCGGCGCACTGCCGTCGCGGTACTTCACGATGAACCGCTGATGGGTCGGCGCGGACTGCAGGCCGCTGAGCTGGACATCACCGGCCAGCGCAGGCGTGGCCAGCAGCAGCGATGACAGGACGGACGCACCAAGGACCACCCACACACGACGCACACGCGGTTGCGTTACCTGGGACATCGGATTTCCTTTCTAATGGTAGGAATGCCGGAATCGGCAGAAGCACCGGCCTGAACCGTGGGCTGGCTTGCAATGGCGAGGTTCGGGTCCGGCGAGCCAGCGGAGTCCCCTGACCATCCGCTGTGTTGATGACGCTAGTGGCTCAAACCGGACACCACAAGATTTTCAGCGTCTTTTCAGCAAGATGAAATGTTGGATCTGAGACTTTCCGGGTCGAGGGTTTGTGAAGGTGAAGGAACTTTCGCGTCACCTGCACAGACCTGACTGCGGAATGTCCTGTCTCATCATGTCTTTGCCGACATCGGCGGTCGTGATTCGCCAGGCATGGCGCACATCCCCCAAAACGCAGAAAGCCCGTCACGAGGACGGGCTTTCCGGAGGAGCAGCCGAGCGTGGGCTCGGCTCTACAGTTCAATGCAGGCGATCAGCCCAGCTTGACCAGCCAGCCATGACGGTCCGGCAGGCGGCCGTACTGGATGTCGGTCAGTTCCTTGCGCAGCGACATGGTCACTTCCCCGGCCGGCGCATCGATGTCGCCCACCGAGAAGCCTTCGCCCTTCAGCTGGCCGATCGGGGTGACCACCGCAGCGGTACCGCAGGCGAACACTTCGGCGATCTCGCCGGAGGTCACGCCCTGCTTCCACTCGTCGATGGTGACCTTGCGCTCTTCGACCTTCATGCCACGGTCGCGGGCCAGCTGCAGGATGCTCTCGCGGGTGATGCCCTCGAGGATGCTGCCGGACAGTTCCGGCGTGACCAGCGTGCCGTCCTTGTAGACCAGGAACACGTTCATGCCGCCCAGTTCTTCCAGGTACTTGCCTTCGACCGGGTCGAGGAACAGCACCTGCGAGCAGCCCTGTGCCTGCGCCTTCTGCTGCGGCAGCAGCGACGCGGCATAGTTGCCACCACACTTGGCCGCACCGGTGCCGCCCTTGGCCGCACGCGCGTATTCGGTGGACAGCCAGATCGACACCGGGGCGACGCCCTTGGCGAAGTACGGGCCGGCCGGGCTGGCGATCACGTAGTAACCGGCCTTGTGCGCGCCGCGCACGCCGAGGAAGGCTTCGTCGCCGATCATGAACGGACGGAAGTACAGGCTCGACTCATCGGCCGACGGCACCCAGGCGCTGTCGACGGCGATCATCTGCTTCAGCGATTCGACGAAGATCTCCACCGGCAGTTCCGGCAGCGCCAGGCGCTGCGCCGAACGCTGCAGGCGACGGCCGTTGGCATCCGGGCGGAAGGTCCAGATCGAACCGTCGGCATGGCGGTAGGCCTTGATGCCCTCGAAGATCTCCTGGCCGTAATGCAGCACGGCCGCGGCCGGGTCCAGCTGCAGCGGACCATAGGCACGCACGTTGGCGTTGTGCCAGCCGGTGTCCTTGTCCCAGCGCACTTCCACCATGTGGTCGGTGAAGTGCAGGCCGAAGCCCGGCTTCTCCAGGATCTGGGCGCGCACTTCAGCGCTGCGCGGGTGGTCCGAACGGGTGACGGCGAAGCTGGGAATGGACTGGGACACCGGAGATTTCCTGTTCTGGTTGCGGGTAATGCCGGGCCCGCGTCACTGCGGGCCGTGGGTCAAAGCATGCCGGTTTCGAGCCGGGCGGCCTCGGACATCATGTGCTGGTTCCACGGCGGATCGAAGACCAGCTCGACGTCGGCCTCGGCCACCGTCGGGATCATTTCAAGCTTGCTGCGCACGTCGTCGACCAGGATGTCGCCCATGCCGCACGCAGGTGCGGTCAGGGTCATCTTCACGTCGATCTCGCGCTGCCCTTCGTCCAGGTGCTTGATCTCGACCTCGTAGACCAGGCCCAGTTCGACGATGTTCACCGGAATTTCCGGGTCGAAACAGGTGCGCAGCTGCTGCCACACCAGTTGTTCAACCTGCTCGTCGCTGGCATCGTCGGGCAGCTCCAGCGGCGCCGGCGCCTCCTTGCCGATGGCATCGCCATCCTTGCCGGCGATACGGAAAAGATTGCCCTCGACGAACACCGAATAACTGCCGCCCAGCGCCTGGGTGATGTACCCATAGCTGCCGGCGGGCAGGGTCACGGTGTCGCCCTGCGGGACCATCACGGCCTCGCAATCGCGTTCGAAGTGGACAGGTTCGCTGCTACGGGAATACATGGGGACCGATATGGGGCTGCGGCCGAAGCCACGCAAGACGGCATTCTAACGTAGGCGCCCCGCCCTCGCCGGTGCACTGCGGCAAACCACAGTATCCTGTGGACGACCTTCAGGAGCTTCGATGTCCTCCAATGCCGCACGTGCCAGGACCGTTACCTGGCTCTGGCCCTTCATGTTGTTGCTGGCGCTGGCCACCGCCCCCCTCGCCTGGTTGCTGATCGCCCTGTTCACCGGCCGTCCGGTCGGCTGGATGGCGGTGCTGACCGCCCTGGAAGTGGTGTTCATGCTGCGTCTGGGCACGCTTGGCCCCGGCAAGCTGCGTATCGCCCTGGTCGTGCTGGGCACGCTGCTGGTGGCCGCCATCGCGAACTGGGCCATCGCCAGTGCCTGGATGGGCGGCTCGATGGGCCTGAACCCGTGGGACGCCTCGCTGCGGATGGGCCCGCACCTGGCCTGGACGCTGATCACCCTGGCCAATGGCGTGGTCGAATGGCTGTGGCTGGCGGTGGGCATCACCGTAGGCGCCTGGCTGGCGCGTTGATCGCGCCGGCGATGCCCTGCTAGATCCACGCCATGCGTGGATGGGGTTGTAGCGCCGGGCCATGCCCGGCGAGCGCAGCGGTCTGCCCCAAAGGCCGCCGGGCATGGCCCGGCGCTACCGGTACGGCCTCAATGCCCGCCGTCGAGCGCCTTCAGCTCGCTGACCAGCGACGCCGCCGCCTCGGCACCATCGCCGTACAGCATGCGCGTGTTGTCAGCGTAGAACAGCGCATTCTCGATACCGGCAAAGCCGGTGCCCTTGCCACGCTTGATCACCACCACGTTGCGTGCGTTGACCACGTCCAGCACCGGCATGCCGTAGATCGGGCTGGCCGGATCGGTGCGTGCCACCGGATTGACCACGTCGTTGGCGCCGATCACCAGTACCACGTCGGTGGTGGCGAATTCGGGATTGATGTCGTCCATGTCCGCGATCAGGTCGTAGGGCACACCCGCTTCGGCCAGCAGCACGTTCATGTGCCCGGGCATGCGCCCGGCGACCGGGTGGATGGCGAATTTGACCTTCACCCCGCGCGTGATCAAGCGCTGTGCCAGTTCCCAGATCTTGTGCTGGGCCTGGGCCACGGCCATGCCATAACCGGGCACGATCACCACACGTTCGGCAAAGCCCATCATCGCGGCCACGTCGGCAGCTTCAATGGGCTTCTGCGAACCGGAAATCGCCTGCGCTTCCCCCCCGGCGCCACCGCCGAAATTGGAAAACAGCACGTTGCGGATCGGCCGGTTCATCGCCCTGGCCATCAACCGGGTCAGCAGGATGCCCGCTGCGCCGACCATCATGCCGGCGATGATCAACGCTTCGTTGCCCAGCACATAGCCTTCGAACGACACCGCCAGGCCGGTGAACGCGTTGTACAGCGAAATCACCACCGGCATGTCGGCGCCACCGATCGGCAGCGTCATCAACACGCCCAGCGCGAGCGCCAGCACGAAGAAGGCGACGATGGCCCAGGTGCTGAGCGTGCTCGCGGCGATGATGCCCAGCACCACCACGGCCAGCGCCACCAGCAGGTTCATCACCTGCTGGCCGGGCCAGGTCACGCGCTTGTCGAGGCGGCCATCGAGTTTGGCCCAGGCGATCACCGAGCCGGACAGCGACACCGCACCGATCGCCGCGCCGACCACGGCCAGCAGCAGGACCGTGCCGGACGGCTGGCGCGCGGCCAGGTCGGCCAGCGCCTGCGCACTCCAGTGGGTGGTATCGCGATTGGCCAGGAAGGCATAGCGCAGCAGTTCCACCGCGCCGATGGCCGCCGCCGAGCCACCGCCCATGCCGTTGTACAGCGCGACCATCTGCGGCATGTCGGTAACCGCGACCTTGCCCGCCGACCACCAGGCCAGGCCGGCACCCAGCAGCAGTGCCACCAGGATCAGCGGCACGTTGTGCAGTTCGGGCAGGAAGAAAGTCGCCACCGTGGCCAGCAGCATGCCCAGCCCCGCCCAGCGGATACCGCTGCTTGCGGTCATCGGCGAGGCCATGCGCTGCAGGCCGAGCAGGAACAGGGTGGCGGCGACCAGGTAGCTGGCCTTGACCAGCCAATCGAGCAGTTCGACGGTGCTGATGTTCAAGCCTGTGGCTCCTTCGGTTCATCGTTGCCGGTCTTGCGCACGCTCGGCTTGAACATCTCCAGCATGCGCGCGGTGACCACATAGCCACCGGCTGCGTTGCCGGCGCCGAGCACCACGGCAAGGAACCCGAGGACTTTCTCCAGCGGTGTCTGCGCGTGCCCCAGCACCACCATCGCGCCGATCAGCACGATGCCGTGGATGAAGTTGGAGCCCGACATCAACGGGGTATGCAGGATCACCGGGACCCGGGAAATGATCACGTGGCCGGCAATGGCGGCCAACATGAAGATGTACAGCGCCACGAACCCGTCACTCACCGGCAACGCTCCTGCTCTGTCTTCGTCGCCCCATCATAACCACGGGCTGAACCCCGCGCGCGTTCCGGTCAACCACGGCCGCGCTCACGCGTTGTCGATGGTGACCCCTGCCGAGGAACCGTACCCTGTGCTGGTGAGCAGCCCTGTCCCCTCAACCACCGATGCCGACGCCGTTCCGGCCTCGCTGGAAGCGTTCCTGGCCAGCGTCGGGCCGCGCGCCTTCCGCTTTGCCGAGGCCGGCCTGCGCCAGCGTGATGACGCACTGGATGCGGTGCAGGACGCGCTGCTGCGCATGCTGGACTACGCCGACAAGCCGGCAGCCGAGTGGGCGCCGTTGTTCTGGAGCATCCTGCGCCGACGGGTGATCGACGTGCAGCGCCGTCGCCGCTTCCGCCTGCCGTTCTGGCGCGACAACCAGGGTGCCGACGGTGGCGAGGTCGACTGGGCCGACCCCGGCCCGGACCCTTCTCAGGCACACGAGCAGCGCCAGCAGTACCAGCAGCTGGTGCAGGCGCTGCGCGAGCTGCCCGCCCGCCAGCGCGAAGCCTTCACCCTGCGCGTGCTGCAGGACCTGGACGGCGCCACCACCGCCCGCGCCATGGGCTGCAGCGAGGGCGCGGTAAAGACCCATCTGGCGCGCGCCCGACAGGCGCTGCAGAATCAACTGGAGATCCACCTGTGAACCGCCCCCTGCCATCCGATGACGCCCTGCGCAGCCTGCACGCGCAGTCGTTGCAGGCGCTGTCGCCGGCCACGCTGGCACGCCTGCGTAGTGCCCGTCACAGCGCTGCCAGGGCGCACGCCGGTCGCTGGCGCTGGTGGCTGGCCAGCGCCTGTTCGCTGGTGATCGCGCTGGGCATCGGCGTCCAGTTCGTCGGTCCGGGCGAGCATCAAGGCGGTGCCGCCGCGCCGATCGTGGCCGCAGAAGAAGACAATGGCGTGCTGTACGACGAGAATCCCGATCTGTACCTGTGGCTGGGCGACAACGACCTGGCGATGGAGTGAACCATGTTGCGATACCCCTCCCTGCCCCTGCTGATCGCCCTGACCCTGCTGCCGGCTGCATCGGCACTGGCGCAGGCCACCGCACCGGCGCCTGCCGCGCGGCCGGCCCCTGCAACCGTGCCGCTGCCGAACTGGGAACAGTTGAGCCCGGCCCAGCGCGACGCGCTGCTGGCGCCGCTGCGTGACCGCTGGAACGGCGCCGATCCCGCGCAGCGCCAGCGCATGCTCTCGCACGGCCAGCGCTGGCAGTCGATGAGCCCGGAAGAACGCGACAAGGCCCGCCGCGGCCTGCGCCGCTTCGAACACATGAGCCCGGAGCAGCGTGAGCAGGCCCGGGCGCTGTTCGGCCAGATGCGTGACCTCAGCCCGGCACAGCGCGATGCCATGCGCGAGCGCTGGTCGCAGATGACGCCGGAACAGCGCAAGGACTGGGTGCGCGACAACCCGCCGCCGGCGAAACCGCGGTAACCTGCCATCCGCACGCTGGGCCCCTCATCCACGCATGGCGTGGATCTACCGGAGAGGCAACCGGCGTTGCCGGGTCAGGCCTGCCAGCGCGTCTTCGCCAGCAGTTCGTCTTCCCAGTCGAAGCCAAGCTGGCCTTCGCGCACGAACAGGGCGACGAAGTTCATCAGGTTGCGCGCATACATCTCGCTGGCCTGGGTCGCACCCAGGCTGGCCAGGCCCAGCGGGCCGTCGATGGTCACGCCCTGGTGCTCGATGCATTCACCGGGCTGGGTCAGTTCGCAGTTGCCACCACTCTCGGCGGCCAGATCGACGATCACGCTGCCCGCTGCCATGCCTTCGACCATCGCGGCGGTGACGATCGTCGGTGCCCGGCGTCCCGGCACGGCGGCAGTGCAGACCACCACGTCCACGCTGCGCAGATGGTCGCCGAGACGACGCTGCTGTTCGGCACGCTCTTCGTCGGTCAGCGCCCGCGCATAACCGCCCTCGCCCACCGCACTTACGCCGAGATCGAGGAAGCGCGCACCGAGCGACTGGATCTGCTCGCGGGTTTCCGGGCGCACGTCGAAGCCCTCCACCTGCGCCCCAAGGCGGCGCGAGGTGGCAATGGCCTGCAGGCCGGCGACACCGGCGCCGATCACCAGCACCTTGGCCGGACGCACGGTTCCGGCCGCAGTGGTCAGCATCGGGAAGAAACGCGGCGCCCGTTCGGCAGCGATCAATGCCGCCTTGTAGCCGGCCATGCCCGCCTGCGAGCTGAGCACGTCCATCGCCTGCGCGCGCGTGGTGCGCGGCAACTGCTGCAACGGGAACAGGTGCAGGCGGTCATCGGCGGCCAACGCCGCCAGCGCCGGGTCGGCCGCCGGGGTCAGCAGGCCGACCACGCTGGCGCCCGGCTTGAGCTGGGCCAGCACCTCGGCCGCTGGCGCCTGCACGCACAGCAGGATGTCGATCTCAGCCCAACGGGCGGCGTCGAAGGCGCGGGCACCTGCGTCGTCGTAGGCGGCATCGGTGAAACCGGCGGCCTGGCCCGCACCGGGCTGATACCACACGGTGATGCCCAGCGCACCGAGCTTGCGCGCCGTCTCCGGCGTAAGCGCAACGCGTCGTTCGCCCGGCGCGGTCTCCTTGATCCCCAGCAACGCCACGGCCATGCAGATTCCCGCTGATCGGTGAGTGGGTCCGATCCTAGCAGGCGTATGCGGCTCAGTGCAGCGTCGCGCCACCCGGGTCGAGACGATCGAGCACGCCCTGCATGGCGCTGTCGAAGGCGCCATCGTCGACGTGGGGACGCAGGCGACCCAACCGCACCATCACCGCCAGCTCCTCGGGCGAGGCCACGCAGAAGCGCACGCCACGACGATTGACGAACAGCAGACGCGAAGAAATCGGGCTGATCCAGGACAGCTTGCCCGCCTGCACCTTGCCATCCTTGTCGACGAAGTCCAGCCAGTTGCCGATTTCCATCCGGCGGAAGCGATCGGCATCGGCGTTGTCGAAATCGTCGGTATTGAAGCTACTGCCCAGCTCCACGGCCGGCGTTTCCGGTGCCGGCGGTGCGGGCAGCACCACCTGCGGCAGCTCGGGCAACGCACGCTGCAGCTCCGGTCGCGATTCGGCGATGCCCTGCAATGTGTCGTGCAGTGCATCGACGGCGGCGGTGGCGGCGTCGCCATGCACGCCGACGCTGGCAAACACCTTGGCCAGCAGCGGCTGCCAGGCCTGCAGCCACGGCTTGCCAACGATCTGCCGGCGGGCCTCGGCCACCTCCTCCAGCAAGCCATCGGCCAACGTCAGCGCCTCGGCCACCGAAGCCCCCTCCTCGCCCTCGCGCAGCAGCGCCAGGGTCAGATGGTGCTGCCAGGGCTGGCGCAGGAATTCGGCGATCGCCGGCGGCAGGGTGGCATCGCCGATGCGGCGATCCAGTTCGGCACCGGCACGGGTACGGGCCATTTCCAGCTTTTCCTGGCCGCGCTGGGTCTCGGCGGCCCGGCGCTCGGCGATTTCCACGCGACGACGGTGCTGTACCAGGAAATCGCGGAATTCTTCTTCCAGGGTCAGGAAGATCGCCAGGTTCTCGTTGAACTCGGCGACCAGCCGCTCGATGATCTCTTCGACCTTGGCCATCAGCATGCGCTCGGCCTGGCTTTCGCCGGTGTTGCCCTCGCAGGCCTCGGCCAGCGAGTTGAGCAGCTTGCGCGCCGGGTGGGTCTTCTGCACGAACATGCGGCGGTCCAGCATCGCCACCTTCACGAACGGAACCACCAGGCGGCCGATCAGCTCACGCGAGCGGCCTTCCAGTTCACGCTCATCGAGCATCACGTCGAACAGCATGCCGACCAGGTCGATCGCATCCTCATCCTGCGCATCCAGCCGGGTCTGGCCCGGGTCGACACCCAGCCGGGTGGCGCTGGACAGCACTTCGCTCTTCAAGCGCTGCGCCAGGGATTCGCCGTCCTCGCCGATCGCCGCACGCAGGGTCGCACTGGGCGTGGCCTGCAGCAGCGACAGTACGGACATCATTTCGCGCTGGCTCAACGGGCGATGCTGGCCGACCGCGACCTGCGCCGCAGAGGTTGCGTCCTCGCGCACGTGGCGGGTCTGCTGCAGCAGTTCGTGCAGGGCTTCCAGCAACATGCCCTGCTGGCCGGAATAGGCTTCACCGGACGGGCTCTCTTCGCCACCCGCATGCTGCTGCATGTGGCCACGACGCTCCGACCAGCGCGCGGCAAATCGCTGCGCCCAGGCCGGTGCGGCCTGTTCGTCGTCATTGAATTCGTTGTCGAAGCCCGGTGCCGTGCGCTGCTCGACCAGATCATCCAGGCCATGCGGAACGTGCTGCGCCGGGGCCGCCGCCAGCGGTCGGCGCGGGGCACCCATCTGCGACATCACCCCGGCCGCGGCCAGGTGCTCGTCCAGCTTCTCGTAGATGCGGCCCACCGGCGCGCGCAGGTCGCGCTCGCACAGCTTGATCAGCACCAGGTGCACTTCCGGGGCCAGCTCACAGCCGGCGAAGGCTTCGTGGATGGCCACGCCCAGATGCTCGGGGCTGATCGGGTTGCGGTCGGCATCAAGGTCGATACCGCCGCCCAGCCAGCCCAGGCGGCGGTCGAGCCGCGCCAGCACCGGCTTGAAGTCGCGCAGCAGCACGGTGGCGAAGTTGCGCACCGCCAACCGCGATTCCAGCACATGTTCCGGCACCAGGCTCAGGCCGTCCTGGGCCTGCCCGGACAGGGTCAGCTCGGCAGAGACGGGTTCGCCCGCAGCCAGGCCGGCCCAGGCATGGCCGAGATGGCCGGCAAACGCGCCGGCAATGTCCTCACGGCGGCGGCGCAGCTCGCGCATCGCGTCCAGGAACAGCAACTGCGACGAGCCGGCATTGCCGGCACGGTCGAACAGGGCATCATCGAAGCGGGCCAGTGCCGCGCCAAAGGCCTGGCACAACGCCGGCAGGACGATGTCCCGGGCAAGCTGGAGCTGGGCCGGGTCACGGCCCGGCGATCCCATCGGAGTGGGCGCGCTCATCATTCGGGAAGGCTCCCCACCTTCTCTGGTGCGACAGACATCATGGACATCGCGACGGCCGGTACACCCCATGCACCGGTCCCTCGATGGTAGGCCGGCCAGCCCATCACGGACAGTGAAACAGTCCTCACTTCAAACCTCATGAACGGCGGCCCGGCAGTATTGCGTATCGTAAGCCGTGCAGGGCCTGCGAGGCGAGGGGACGCGGGGCTCCGTGATCCGCCAGTGGCATGATGTTCATCACAGTTTGCTATTCAGGGGCCTGACGCGACACAAACGGCGTCATCTACCTCCCCGACTATAATCAGCGACCCGTGATGACCGGTTCAGACTCCATGCCCGACCCAGCTGCCCTGCTTGCCTTGGATGCCCGCCGCTCGGTGCCCTCGCGGCAACTGGGCGAGCCCGGACCGGACCCGGCCACCCTGCAGCGGATGCTGACCTCGGCGGTCCGCGTGCCCGACCACGGCAAGCGCGTACCGTTCCGCTTCCTGAGGATCGCCGGCGATGCGCGTCACACTCTGGGCGACTTCCTGGCCGCGCGCAGCCGTGAGCGCGACCCGCATGCCGGCGACGCCGTGTTCGAGAAGGACCGCCAACGCTTCAGCCACGCACCGCTGGTGATCGTGGTGGTGGCCAGCCCGCGCCCGGACCCGAAGGTGCCCGCCCAGGAACAGCTGATGACCGCCGGCTGCGTGTGCTTTGCCCTGTTGCAGGCGGCCCAGGCGCTGGGCTTCGGTGCGCAGTGGCTGACCGCGTGGATGGCCTTCGATCCCGCCGTGCATGCCCATCTGGGGCTGGCCGAGGGCGAGAGCATCGCCGGCTTCATCCACATCGGCACGCCCAAGGCCGAGGTGCCCGAGCGCGAGCGCCCGGACCCGTCAGCCCTGCTGCGTGACTGGGCCCCGCCGGCATGACCCTGCCGGCACCGCCGCCGCTGTACCTGGTCGACGCCAGCATCTATGTGTTCCGCGCCTGGCATTCGCTGCCGGACGAGTTCCAGGACAGCCAGGGCTGGCCGACCAACGCCGTGCATGGTTTCGCCCGTTTCCTGCTCGACCTGCTGGAACGCGAACGCCCGCGGCACATCGCCATCGCCTTCGATGAAGCGCTGGACAGCGGCTTCCGCCACCGCCTGTACCCGGCCTACAAGGCCAACCGGGACCCGGCGCCGGAAGCGCTCAAGCGTCAGTTCGTGCACTGCAAGGCATTGTGCGCAGCGCTCGGCCTGGTGGTACTGGCGCATCATGATTACGAAGCCGACGACCTGATCGGCAGCGCCCTGCATGGCCACCGTAACAGCCATCGCGGCGTGATCATTTCCGCCGACAAGGACCTGTCACAGTTGCTGCTCGACCATGACGAGCAATGGGATTACGCACGCAACCAGCGCTGGGACGTGGCCGGGGTAAAGGCCAGGCATGGCGTGCACGCGCACCAGATCGCCGACTATCTGGCGCTGTGCGGCGATGCGGTCGACAACATTCCGGGGATCAGCGGTGTCGGCGCCAAATCGGCAGCCGTGCTGCTGGCCCATTTCGGCAGCATGGACGTCCTTTACGAACGCCTCGACGAAGTGCCGTTCCTGCGCCTGCGCGGCGCGGCCCAGATGGCGGTGCGCCTGCGTGAGCAGCGCGAGCACGCCCAGCTCTGGCGCCAGCTGACCACCATCGCACTGGACGCCCCACTGGAAGGCTGCCAGCCCGGCATGCCCCGCCAGGCGGCCGATCCGGAGCTGCTCGGCGGCTTGTGCCAGACCCTGCGCTTCGGCCCCATGACCCGTCGCCGGCTGTTCAATGCCGCCGGCATTTCCGACCCCGTTCCCACTTCTCCCACTTCCAGCGAGCCCGCATGAGCCAGCGCAATACCGAAGCACCGCGTGTCGTCTACGAAGGCAAGTACCAGCGCATGGTCGTGCGCGGCAGCTGGGAGTACAGTGAACGCACCCACGCCGGCGGCCTGGCCGCGATCATCATCGCCGTGACCCCCGAGGACAAGGTGCTGTTCGTCGAACAGTTCCGCGTACCGCTGCAGGCACCGACCATCGAGATGCCGGCCGGGCTGGTCGGCGACATCGATGCGGGCGAGTCCATCGAAGTTTCCGCGGTACGCGAACTGGAAGAGGAAACCGGCTGGACCGCCGAGCACGCCGAAGTGCTGATGATCGGTCCTACCTCCTCCGGTGCCAGCAGCGAGAAGATCGCCTTCGTCCGTGCCACCGGCCTGCGTCGCATCGGCGAAGGCGGCGGCGACGAGAGCGAGGACATCACCGTGCATGAGATCCCACGCACGCAGGCGGCCGCCTGGCTGGTGCAGAAAATGGCCGAAGGCTATGAAGCCGACGCCAAGCTGTGGGCCGGCCTGTGGATGATCGAGCACCACCTGGACGGCCGCCCCCGTGGCTGATGCCGGCCTGCACGCGCTGCCGGCGCTGCTGGGTGCCGACGATCCGGCGATCTTCAGCGTGCACCGTGCGCAGGGCGCCTCACCGTTCCTGCTGCTGGCCGATCATGCAGGCCAGCGGGTACCGAGTGCGCTGGTCGATCTTGGATTGCCGCAGGCCGAACTGGACCGGCATATCGGCTGGGACATCGGCATCGGCGGCACCACCCGTGCACTGGCCGAGCGGCTGGATGCGTGGGCAATCGAGCAGACCTATTCGCGGCTGCTGATCGACTGCAACCGCCCGCTGCTTTCGCCCACGCTGATCCCCGAGGTCAGCGACCACACCGTGGTGCCGGGCAATGCCGGGCTGTCGCCCGCGCAGCGGCAGCAGCGCATCGATGCGATCCACGCGCCCTACCATGCACGCATCGATGCCGAACTGGATACGCGCCGCGATGCGGAACGGCCGACGCTGCTGGTGATGATGCACAGTTTCACGCCGACCATGAATGGCGTGCAGCGTCCCTGGCATGCCGGCGTGCTGTACCACCAGGACACACGTTTTGCCCACGCCTTGCTGCAGGCGCTGCGCGATGAAGGCGACCTGGTGGTGGGCGACAACGAACCGTATTCGGTCAACAGCAGCAGCGACTACGCGGTGCCGGTGCATGGCGAAGGCCGCGGCCTGGTGCATGTGGAACTGGAGATCCGCCAGGACCTGATCGCCGATGAAGCCGGGCAGCAGGCATGGGCGGAGCGGTTGGCGCGGATTTTCACCGCGTTGCAGCCGCAGTTGTTGGCGTTCGGATGACCGCATCCACGCATGGCGTGGATCTACTGCAGCGCTGACGGACATCCACATTCGACGAAAAACGAACGAGGCAGGATCCCGGTAGATCCACGCCATGCGTGGATGATTTTCGTCAACGCAGCACGGGCGCATCCATCCACGGGAACGGCTTGAATCCGCGCACCTGCACGCGTGCGCCGATCGCATCAAAATCATCCTTGATCGCCTGTGCTCGACGCCGATCCAGTGCCTCCCCCAGCACCAGCGGCAGCGTGCGGCACCGTGCCAGCGCTTCACCCACCGGAATGTCGAGCAGGTGCGCCACGCGCTGTGCCGCAACCTTGATCTGCTCGTCCGCACATCCCTCCAGCGTCAACCCGAACGCGGCGAAGATGCCCGACCCGACACCGGCTGCTCGCGCAGCGGCCTGTTCGGCAGCACCCGCCTCACCCAATGCTTCATCGACACCGTCCACCTGCAGGAAGGCGTCGTACTCGGCGTAGTACGCCAACGCTTCGGCGTAATCGTGCAGGGAAGAAAGCGGACGCTGGCGCTTCTGCACATCCAGGACGTCAGCGAACGTGGCCGGTTCCAGGCAGGTCGACAGACCCAGCGCCTGCGCGGCCTCGGGCACCTCACCGTCATCATCGAACGCAGCGTCTTCATCGGCCGGCAACCAGAAGCGCGCCTGCAGCAGGTCGTCATCGGTGGCGTGCACCCAACCGAAGGAGGCATGAACCTCATCGTCATCGTTGCAGGCTGCGAAGGCGTGCAGGGTCTGTTGCAGGTCCAGCAGCTCGATCATGCTTCGTTGCTCAGGCAAGCGGTCGTCGCCGAGTCTACCCGTGCCGGACGCAGGCCCAGCGCGATGACCACGCCGAGTGCAGCGAACAGCGCAGCGCCGTACTGTGCATTGACCATGCCCTGCAGGGCATCAGCACTGGTTGCCGCCTGCGTGCCGCGCGCGGCGTTGGCCACCATCACCAGTACTGCCAATCCCAACGCGCCGCCGATCTGCTGCGCGGTAGCGGCCATGCCGGAGGCGACACCCTGCTGCGGCCCCGGCACGCCTTGCCCGGCCACGATCCACATCGCCGTCCAGCTCATGCCCTGGCCCACGCTGAGCACCACGATCCCCGGCAGCAGCGGCCAGTAGCTGGCGCCCTGCGGCATCGCCAGCGCCACCGCGGCGATGCCGACGGCGCCGGCAGCGAAGCCCCAGGCCAGCACCTGCCGTGGCGAACGGCGCTGCAGCATGCGTTCGGCAATGCGGATGCCGAAGGTGCAGACCAGTGTCGGCAGCAGGAAGGCCATGCCAGCCTGCAGCGGGCTCCAGCCGTAACCATCCTGGAAGTACAGCGCCAGGAAGTAGTACTGCACGCCATAGCTGCTCATGAACGCGAAGGTCAGGCCGAGTGCGGCACGCAGGCCGTGCAGGCGCAGCAGCGCGAACTGCATCAGCGGGTCACGGCTGCGCTTTTCGATCTGCACGAACACTGTCAGCAGTACAGCGGAAAGCAGCAGGCAGATCAGCGTGGCCGGCGCGGTCCAGCCCCACTCCGGCCCCTGCACCAGGGTTGTGACCAGCAGGCTGCCGCCGGCGGTGACGGTGAGGCAACCGGCCAGGTCGAAGGAACGGCCGCGCACGCGCGGGCCATCGGCCGGCAGCCACGCGCCCGCGGCAACCGCACACGCCGTGGCCAGCGGCACGATCACCGCCAGCACTGCCGGCCAGCCGAAAGCCTGGGTCAGCACACCGCCCAGCAGCGTACCCAGCGCGAGGCCCGCCGCACTGGCCATGCTCCAGATCGCCAGCGCACGGTTGCGCACCGGACCTTCCGCATAGAGCGTGTTTATCAACGCCAGGGTGGCCGGAAACAGCAGCGCCGCACCGATGCCCTGCACCGCGCGCGCCACGATCAGCAGCGTGGCGTTGGGCGCCAGCGCGCCGAGCAGCGAGGCCAGCGCGAACAGCAGCATGCCCAGCCGATAGAAGCGGCGGCGGCCCAGCAGATCGGCCGCACGCCCGCCCAGCAGCAGGCTGCCGCCGAAGGCCACGGTGTAGGCACTGACCACCCACTGCAGCTGCTGCGCATTGATCTGCAGCGCGCGGCCCATGTCGTGCAGGGCAACGAAGATGATGGTGGCGTCCAGGGCGATGATCAGCTGCGCGGTGGCCAGCAGGGTCAACGCCCAGCGCGGGTATTTCAGGGGAGGCATGCGGCGCCCGGTGCGGAGGGGGGACGGCAGTCTCATTGATGCGGACGCATCAATAAACCCCCTGGCGGCTATATCTGTCATGATTTTGGGCATGAAAGGACTTTCGATGGACCTCAACGCGGTGCGCATGCTGGTGCAGGTGGCCGAAGCGCGCAGCTTCACCGTGGCCGCCGGCCAACTCGGCCTGAGCCAGTCCGGGCTGTCACGCGCGATCGGCCGGCTGGAAGCCTCGCTGGGGGTGAAGCTGCTGCAGCGGAATACGCGCAATGTCGCGCTGACCCCGGATGGCCAGCAGTTCGTCGAGCAGGTGGGACCGTTGCTGTGCGGTATGGAAGACGCCGAGCGGCTGCTGGCCGACCGCCCCTGCACGCCCTCGGGGGTGCTGAAGATCAGCGCGCCTTCGATGTTCGGGCGCAAAGTGTTGGTGCCATTGCTGGGGCCGTTGCTGGAACGGCATCCGCAGCTGCAGGTGGAAGCGGTGCTCAGCGACCGCCTGGTGGATCTGGTGGAGGAAGGCTTCGATGCAGCGTTGCGCACTGGCACCATCGCTGACCAGCGGATGGTCGCGCGTCCATTGAAGCCACTGCGCTGGGTGACCGTGGCCAGCCCGGCCTACCTGGCCGCGCAGGGCGAGCCGGCCGATGTGGCGGCATTGCAGGACCATGCCTGCCTGGCGGTGCGCAACCTGCGCAGTGGCCGGTTGGTGGACTGGCAGTTTCTGCAGGACGGGCAGCTGCGCGAGGTCACGCCGCCGACGCGGATGGTGTTCGACTGCGGCGATCCGTTGGTCGAAGCAGCGATCGCGGGCATCGGCATCGTGCAGGTAATGGATTTCGCCGTGGCCGACGCGCTGGCCGATGGTCGCCTGCAGCGCGTGCTGCAGCCGTTCGAAGGCCGCAGCCGCGCGTTGTCGTTGATCTACCCGCCTTCGCGGCAGCATTCGCCGAAGCTGCAGGTGCTGGCCGAGGCGTTGCTCGCTGGGGATTGGTAGATCCACGCCATGCGTGGATGAGGACTTTGGTGCAGAGCTGGCGCGCGACGTAGCGAAATCTGATTCAGCCCAATTGGAGGAAGAACGCCCCGAGGCGTCCTCCGAGAGCAAAATCAGGCTGATCCTGAATGAAGAGATACGCCATGCCATCGGACAGGACGCCTTTGTGCGAATGCAGAATGTCATCGATGTCCGCCCCATAGAGCATCAGGCGACGACGCCCCCCTTTCCAAGTCAAGGGCGACTGCAGCCATGCGTCAATTCCATCCAGCTTGGAATCCAGGTTCTCGTCGTCGTCAGGCTCCAGACACTCGACACGCTCCATCCGACCGCGCTCAAGGGAGTCGCTCATGCATCGGCTTCTCGGTGCAGCGCCACGGCGGTATGCGAGTACAACAGCCTCACTGGTTCCCTCCCCAGCGCGTAGCTGGCGGAGGTGCGTGTGACGCTGGACATCGACCGGAATGAAGATGGAGAACCAGAAGTCTTCGGCGATCTCCTGTGAATAGAACCAATGGGCCGGAATTGCCATCAAGTGAAAGAGCGCACGACCTTCAGCACAGGTTGGCCAAGGAATGTGCTCTGGAAGAAGAGCACCACCGCCAACATACGCATCTGTGGGAGATGGCTTTTCCGTGGTCAACAGCAGGCGGGTGTACATGGTGGTGTGGCCGAGGGATGCACGGGCATCCACGGTGCCAGCCACCCTCCTCGCGGTTCAAGGTTAATAGCGTCAGCCTTGAACAATGGAGAAGGCGGGTGCACCCATCCCATCTTCGTGGCGGCGGAACGGAATGCCGCCGGGCATGGCCCGGCGCTACCGGCAAGGCGTTGCCGGCCAGCGGCCGGCATTGCCAACGATCAGGCGAAGCTATCGGTGGCGCGCACCAGCGCGTCGACGTTCTCGGCTTCGAACGCCGAGTGCCCGGAGGCCGGGGTGATCTCCAGCTTGGCCTTCGGCCACACCTTGGTCAGGTCCCAGGCGTTGGCCAGCGGGCAGACCACGTCGTAACGCCCGTGCACGATCACGCCCGGGATGTCGGCGATGCGGTGCGCGTCGCGCAGCAGCTGGTCTTCCACTTCGAAGAAACCGCCGTTGACGAAGTAGTGGTTTTCGATGCGGGCAAACGCCAGCGCGAAGTGCGGGTCTTCATGGCTGTTGATGAAGTCATCGTCCACATGCAGGAAGCTGGTCGCGCCTTCCCACACCGCCCAGGCCTTGGCCGCATCCAGGCGCGTTGCTTCGTCTTCGCTGGTCAGGCGGCGATGGAAGGCGGAGATCAGATCGTGGCGCTCCACCGCCGGAATCGGCTTCAGGTAGTGCTCCCACGCATCCGGGAACAAGCGGTTGGCACCTTCCTGGTAGAACCATTCCAGCTCCCAGCGGCGCAGCATGAAGATGCCGCGCAGCACCAGTTCGGTCACGCGCTGCGGATGGCTCTGTGCATAGGCCAGCGCCAGGGTCGAGCCCCAGCTGCCGCCGAACACCTGCCAGCGATCGACCTTGAGGTGCTCGCGCAGCTTCTCGATATCGGCGACGAGGTCCCAGGTGGTGTTGTCCACCAGGTCGGCATGCGGCGTGGAACGGCCGGCACCGCGCTGGTCGAACAGGATGATGCGGTACTTGGCCGGGTCGTGGAACTGGCGCATCTTGTCGCTGCAGCCGCCGCCCGGCCCACCATGCAGCATCACCACCGGCTTGCCGTCCGGATTGCCGCACTGTTCGAAGTACAGCGTGTGGCGGTCGTCGACCTTCAGGGTGCCGACGTCGTAGGGGGTGATGGCGGGGTACAGCGTACGCATGCTTGCAGCTCCGTGGTGGTGCCCTGCCCTTGGCAGGAGAACCCCCATTCTAGGCCGGTCGCCGGCCCAGAGTGACCCGGTCGCGCTGCTCCAGGTCCTGCACGGTCTGCACGTCGCTGTAGCCGGCCTGCTCAAACAGCGCGCGGATGGCATCGCCCTGGTCCCAGCCGTGCTCGATCAGCAGCCAGCCGCCGGGCTGCAGGTGGTCGCCGCCGCCGGCGACGATGCGGCGGATGTCGTCCAGCCCATCAACGCCCGAGGCCAGCGCCGTGGCCGGTTCGAAGCGCAGGTCGCCCTGTTGCAGGTGCGGATCAGCGCTGGCGATGTAGGGCGGATTGCTGGCGATCAGATCGAAGCGTTCGCCGCGCAGCGGCGCATACCAGTCGTGACCACCTTCGGCAAAACGCACGTTGCCCAGCTCGTGGCGCGCGGCGTTGCGGGCCGCCACCGCCAAGGCCGCGGCACTGGCGTCGGTGGCCAGCACCTGCGCCTGCGGCCGTTCGCTGGCCAGGGCCAGGGCGATGGCGCCGCTGCCGGTGCCGAGGTCGGCCAGCTGCAGCGCGCGGTCCGTTGGCAGGCGGTCCAATGCCAGTTCCACCAGCAGTTCGGTCTCCGGCCGCGGAATCAGGGTGGCCGGGTCGACCTCCAGGTCCAGCGTCCAGAAGCCACGGCGGCCGGTCAGGTAAGCCACCGGTTCACCCGCAAGGCGACGGCCCAGCAGGGCCTCGAAGGCGGCCTGTTCGGCGGCCGGCAACGGATCGGTGGCATGCGCGAACAACCAGCTGCGCGGCCGCTCCAGCACATGCAGCAGCAGCAGTTCGGCCTCATGGCGGGCGTCGACGCCGCCCAGCCGGGTACTCGCGTCGGTCACGACTTGGCGCAGGGTGGGTTCGGGTTGCAGAGACATCCGGCAATTGTAGAGCCGAGCCCATGCTCGGCTGCTGTTCGCGGTAGCCCCAGCCGAGCATGGCTCGACGCTAGAGGATGCTGGAATCCGTTCAGGTTCCGCCAGAGGGGATAAGGAGGGGCTATCAGCCCTCTTCACACGTCCAGAAAGATTTTCCTTGTCACACAGGCAGTTGCAGGATGGACGTGGCCGGGTTCAGTGCCTGCCCATTGGATTTTGATAGCCTGCCTCTATCAAATAGATGTAATCAATGCATTGTCCTTATCGAAACAGAACCAGTAACCTAGGTCCTGTCGATTCACCCACTCCCCTTCACCCAGAGGAAAAACGATGTCCCTGATCAACACCCAGATCCAGCCGTTCGAAGCCAACGCTTACCTGAATGGCGAGTTCATCAAGGTCTCCGACAGCACCCTGAAGGGCCAGTGGTCGGTCCTGATCTTCATGCCGGCAGCCTTCACCTTCAACTGCCCGACCGAGATCGAAGACGCCGCTGACCATTACGCCGAGTTCAAGAAGGCCGGCGCCGAGGTCTACATCGTCACCACCGACACCCACTTCTCGCACAAGGTCTGGCACGAAACCTCGCCGGCCGTCGGCAAGGCCCAGTTCCCGCTGGTCGGCGACCCGACCCACCAGCTGACCCGTGCCTTCGGCGTGCACATCGAAGAAGAAGGCCTGGCCCTGCGCGGCACCTTCATCATCAACCCGGAAGGCGTGATCAAGACCCTGGAGATCCACTCCAACGAGATCGCCCGCGACGTCTCCGAGACCCTGCGCAAGCTGAAGGCTGCCCAGTTCACCGCCGCCAACCCGAACCAGGTGTGCCCGGCGAAGTGGAAGGAAGGCGAAAAGACCCTGACCCCGTCCCTGGACCTGGTCGGCAAGATCTAAAGCAGTACCCGCAGTACCGGCCTGCCGCAGCCCCACGCTGCGGCGCGGCCTTCATCCCCGTGCCGGTCCCCCCGCCGGCGTGGGGGTGAACCCAAGACAGCCAACGCGCGCCAGCCTTGGCCAGCCAGCCCCTTCCACGGTGTCGCTGTCTTGGGTTCACCCCTACCCCTCGCTGGTCCGCTACCTTCTACAGCGGTGCCACGCCCCCGTTTTGCCTGAAGCCAGGAGAAGACCATGTTGGACGCCAACCTGCAGTCGCAGCTGAAGACCTATCTGGAGCGCGTGACCCGCCCGATCCAGATCACCGCGCATGCCGACGACGGTGCCAAGTCGCAGGAGATGCTGGACCTGCTGCAGACCCTGGAAAGCCTGTCGGACAAGATCTCGCTGCAGGTGCTGCGCGATGGCCAAGGCCGCGTGCCGTCCTTCGACCTGGGCACGCCAGGCCAGGACATCCACCTGACCTTCGCCGGCCTGCCGATGGGCCACGAGTTCACCTCGCTGGTGCTGGCACTGCTGCAGGTCGGCGGGCATCCGTCCAAGGCCACCGCCGAGCTGATCGAGCAGGTGCAGAACCTGGAGGGCGACTACAGGTTTGAAACCTACTTCTCGCTGTCCTGCCAGAACTGCCCGGACGTGGTGCAGGCGCTGAACCTGGCTGCCGTGCTCAACCCGCGCATCCAGCACGTGGCCATCGACGGTGCGCTGTTCCAGGAAGAGGTCGAGCAGCGCGAGATCATGTCGGTGCCCACCGTCTACCTCAATGGTGCCGTGTTCGACCAGGGGCGCATGACGCTGGAGCAGATCGTGGCCAAGCTGGACACCAACGCCAGCAAGCGCGATGCCGAAAAGATCGGCGCCAAGGAGGCCTTCGACGTGCTGGTGGTCGGTGGTGGCCCAGCCGGTGCCGCTGCGGCGATCTACGCTGCGCGCAAGGGTATCCGTACCGGCATCGCCGCCGAGCGTTTCGGTGGCCAGGTGCTGGACACCATGGCGATCGAGAACTTCATTTCGGTGAAGGAGACCGAAGGCCCGAAGCTGGCCGCGGCGCTGGAGCAGCACGTGCGCGAATACGAGGTCGACATCATGGACCTGCAGCGCGCCAGTGCGCTGGTGCCGGCCGGTGAAGACGGCCTGGTGCAGGTGCAGCTGGAAAACGGCGCGGTGCTGAAGTCGCGCTCGGTGATCCTGTCCACCGGCGCCCGCTGGCGGCAAATGAACGTGCCCGGCGAAGACCAGTACCGCAACAAGGGCGTGGCTTATTGCCCGCATTGCGATGGCCCGCTGTTCAAGGGCAAGCGCGTGGCGGTGATCGGCGGTGGCAATTCCGGGGTGGAAGCGGCCATCGATCTGGCCGGCATCGTGTCGCATGTGACCCTGCTGGAATTCGATTCCAGCCTGCGTGCCGACGAAGTGCTGCAGAAGAAGCTGCGCAGCCTGGCCAACGTCACCGTGCTGACCAGCGCGCAGACCACCGAAGTGCTGGGCGACGGCAGCCGCGTCACCGGCCTGGTCTACAAGGACCGTGTCGGTGGCGACTCCCATCGCGTTGAACTGGAAGGCATCTTCGTGCAGATCGGCCTGCTGCCGAACACCGAATGGCTGAAGGACACCGTGGCCCTTTCGCCGCGTGGCGAGATCGTCATCGATGACCGCGGGCAGACCAATCTGCCGGGCGTGTTCGCCGCGGGTGATTGCACGACGGTACCCTACAAGCAGATCATCATCGCGATGGGCGCCGGTTCGACCGCCGCACTGAGCGCTTTCGATCACCTGATCCGCTCCTCGGTTCCCAAGAGCAGCGGTGCGGTGGCCGAAGCGGCCTGATCCAACGTTCCCAGGCCATCGGGAGCACCATCAACCGGCGGGGCAACGCCCTGCCGGTGCAGTACCCCGAGAGGTCTGAGGATGAACCTGCGTGACCTGAAATACCTGGTGGCCCTGGCCGATCACAAGCACTTCGGCCGGGCCGCCGCTTCCTGCTTCGTCAGCCAGCCGACGCTGTCGACGCAGATCCGCAAGCTGGAAGAGGAACTGGGCCTGCCGCTGGTGGAACGCGCGCCGCGCAAGGTGATGCTGACCCCTGCCGGTCACGAAGCGGCCGCACGGGCACGCGTGATCGTGGCCGAAGTGGAGCAGTTGAAGGAAGCGGCGCGACGCAGCCGCGATCCGGAAGCGGGTACGGTGCGCCTGGGGATCTTCCCCACCCTGGGCCCGTATCTGTTGCCGCACGTGATTCCGCGCATCCGCGCGCGCTTCCCCGAGCTGGAACTGCTGCTGGTGGAAGAAAAGAGCGACGTGCTGCTGGAGCGCCTGCGCGAAGGCAAACTCGACGCCGCGCTGTTGGCGCTGCCGGTGATCGACGACCAGCTGCATGCCGAATTCCTGTTTGAGGAGCCGTTCCTGCTGGCCGTGTCCGGCCGCCATCCGCTGGCCACGCGCGAGCATCTGGACGTGCAGGAACTGGCCACGCAGAAGCTGCTGCTGCTGGAAGACGGCCACTGCCTACGTGACCAGGCGCTGGAAGTCTGTCGCCTGTTCGGCGCCAATGAAAAGTCCGAATTCCGCGCCACCAGCCTGGAAACACTGCGACAGATGGTCGCCGCCGACGTGGGCATCACCCTGCTGCCCAGCCTGTCGGTACAGCCGCCGGTGCCGCGCTCGAACAACATCCGCCTGATCGACTTCGTCGGCGAGGGCCGTCCCAGCCGTCGCATCGCCATGATCTGGCGCCGCAGCTCGGCAATGAACGAGTTCCTGATGGAGCTGGCCGAACAGTTCAAGCGCCTGCCCGATGCGCTGTTTACGCTGGAGGCGTTGGCCCCGGCAAACGGCGATGCCGCCACCCCGC
Source organism: Stenotrophomonas sp. PA-6-5C (assembly GCF_021605635.1). NCBI lineage: Bacteria > Pseudomonadati > Pseudomonadota > Gammaproteobacteria > Lysobacterales > Lysobacteraceae > Stenotrophomonas > Stenotrophomonas sp. PA-6-5C. Next base: position 1,710 of record NZ_WKEE01000014.1, on the reverse strand, counting down.
CCACGCCGGTGCTGAACGGCTGAGACACCGCAGCCGGGCCTTGAAACCGCCGGGAGTCGATTCCGGCCGCATTTGTCCCCACAATACAGTCAGGCGGCGCCAGCAGGTGCCGCCTTTTGCATGGCTTTCAACCAAGGAGCGTCACCATGAACACCGCCAGCGGCCTGCCGCCGTCGATCACCGTTTCCACCCTCGACATGGACCGCCTGGACGCCATGCTCGAATCTCCGGCAAACAGCCAGACGCCGGCCGCGCGTGCGCTTGCCGACGAACTCAACCGGGCGACCGTGTTGCCGCCAGACCAGATTCCCGAAGGCATCGTCATGATGCATTCGCGCGTGGAGTGCGAAGATGAAGTGTCGGGCGAGAAGCATGTCCTGACCCTGGTCTTCCCCCGCGAAGCCAATGTCGATGAAGGCAAGGTGTCCGTGCTGGCGCCCGTGGGCAGCGCCCTGCTTGGCCTGGCCGTGGGCCAGAGCATCGACTGGACCGCCCCGGGCGGCCGCAAGCTGCGGCTGCGCGTGAGCGCCGTCCACAACGACCGTCCCTGACCTGCGCTGCGTACCGCGCGCGATCAGTTTCCCTGCAATCCCCGCACCAGGAGCCGTAATGAGTACCCCGTCCAAACTGTCCCAGCTGCGCGAACTGTCCGTGGTCGTTGCCGATACCGGTGACTACGAGGCGATCAAGCGCCTGCAGCCGGTGGACTGCACCACCAATCCGACCCTGGTGAAGAAGGCACTGGACCTGCCGGTCTATGCGGAACTGATCGAACGCGAACTGGCCTGGGGCCGCCAGCAGAGCGGTGACCGCGAGACCGTGGTGCACGCCGTGGCCGACCGCCTGACCATCGGCGTCGGCGCGCTGCTGAGCACGCTGGTACCGGGCCGCGTATCCACCGAAGTGGACGCCGACCAGGCCCACGACACCGCCGCGACCGTGGCCAAGGCCCGCCAGTTCATCCAGATGTACGCCGATGCAGGCGTGCCGCGCGAGAAGATCCTGATCAAGATCGCTGCGACCTGGGAAGGCGTGGAAGCCGCGCGCGTGCTGCAGGCCGAAGGCATCGACTGCAACCTGACCCTGATCTTCAACCCGACCCAGGCGCTGGCCTGCAGCGAAGCGGGCGCGTTCCTGATCTCGCCGTTCGTCGGCCGCATTCTCGACTGGTACGTGGCCAACGGCCAGACCCCGGCGAACATCGACGAGGACCCGGGCGTGGTGTTCGTGCGTGGTGTGTATGCCGAATTCAAGCGCCGCGGTTCGCCGACCGTGGTGATGGGCGCCTCGTTCCGTTCGACCGCGCAGATCGAAGCGCTGGCCGGCTGCGACCGCCTGACCATTTCGCCGGACCTGCTGGAGAAGCTGGACGCCGACCACGGCGCGCTGCCGCGCAAGCTGGTGGCCGGTGCCGCTGAAGCGGTGCAGGTGACGCCGATCGACGCGGCGACGTTTGCTGCAGACCTGGCGGCCGATCCGATGGCGACCGAGAAGCTGGCGACGGGTATCGATGCGTTTGCCAAGGATCTGGAAGCGCTGCGTCAGCGGATTCGCGAGGCGCTGTAAGGGTTCCGGCCAACGGCTGAGCCCCTCGTGGCGGGGGGCTTGGTCGCGAACTGCATGAAGCAACAGCCGCGCTGGGTCGGGCGGGTTGGGTTCGCGGGGGACGCCGTGAATCCGTCCCTGGAGGCTTGGCCGCCGCATCCATGC
>NZ_WKEE01000013.1:0-95524 GCF_021605635.1 Stenotrophomonas sp. PA-6-5C | reverse complement strand
GGTCCGGTTGCGGGGGCGTGAGCGCCATGGATGGCGCGACCGAGGCTACATGGACGTACTTGCGCCGTCCCCCGCAACCGGACCCACCCCGCCATCCCACGGAATGCCCGCTGTTGCTGTTGCTGTATGAGGTTGCCGGCCAGCGGCCGGCACTACTGCGGGTGCCGGGCGCCGCCCGGCTGGACTACTCAGCCGTTGGCCATCCACTTCAGGATCAACCCGGTCACGTACGCCAGTCCGGTACCGGTGGCATAACCGACCGTGCCCAGCAGCACGCCCACCGGCGCCAGTGTCGGATGGAACGCTGCCGCAACCACCGGTGCCGACGCTGCCGCACCGATGTTGCCCTGCGAACCAATCGCAAAGAAGAACAGTGGCGCGCGCACCAGCTTGGCCACGATCCACAGCACCAGCACGTGGGTGGCCATCCAGATCGCACCGAGCAGGAACAGCCACGGACGATCCAGCAGCGACAGCAGATTCATCTGCATGCCGATGCAGGCGATCAGGAAGTACAGGAACACGGTGCCCAGGCGCGAAGCACCAGCCGCTTCCAGCCGCCGCGCGCGGGTGAAGCTGAGGGTCAGGCCCATCGCAGTGGAGAGCAGGATCACCCAGACGAACTGGCTGTCGAGGCTGAACTGGCTGGCCCAGCTGACATTGGCCTTGAACCAGCCGGACAACGGTGCGGCGATGGCATGGGCCAGGCCGACCCCGCCCAGTGCCACGCCGACAATCACCATCAGGTCGGTCATGCTCGGGATACGCGCGTTCTGCGCATCGTAGGCGCTGATGCGCGCCTTCATCTCATCGATGGCGCGGGTGTCGGCACCGTTGCGGGCATCGATCTGCTGCGCGCGGTTGGCCATGAACAGCAGGATCGCCATCCACAGGCTGGCGCAGGCCACGTCGACCACGGCGAACTGGCCGAAGGTGGTGGCATCGGTGCCGAACACTTCGCGCATGGCAACCATGTTGGCGCCTCCGCCGATCCAGCTGCCGGCCAGTGCGGCCATCCCGGCCCAGGTGTCACCGGCGACGGTTTCCGGGTGGATCAGCTTCATCACCTGGAAGGAGACGATGGCACCGAGCATGATGCCGGCGGTGCCGGCGCAGAACACCAGCAGCAGCTTCGGGCCGAGCTTGGCGATGCCTTTCAGGTCGATCGACAGGGTCAGCAGGACCAGTGCCGCCGGCAGCAGCACGTCACGTGCGACCGGGTTGTACAGCGAGGTGTTGTGGCCATCGATGAGACCGGCGGTGTTGTAGATGGCGGGGATGAAATAGCACAGCAGCAGTGCGGGTACCCAGGCGAAGATCTTCTTCAGCAAGGGCGTTGGGCCACTGGCAGCCCAGAAAATCAGGGCGAGGGTGGCGGCAATCAGACCAAGGCCAACGATGTCGTTGCTGATCAGGGCAGTAGCGGTAGCGGGTTCGGTCGGCATGGGATCCTCTGTCGATCGAAAGAGCGGAAAAGAAAAGCGCCGCATAAGCGGCGCGGGTCGAAATTAACATAGTCTTCACGCAGGGTCATGCTGCGCTGCTTGCGGCAGCGCGCGGGCCTGTCGAGAATCGCAGCATTCCCTTCTGGAGCCTGCCTCATGCAACTCGGCGCTTTTTCAGTCAGCCTGGCGGTGAAGGACCTGGCCACCTCGCGTGCGTTCTATGAGGCGCTCGGGTTCTCGGTAACCGGTGGTGATGCGGCGCAGAACTGGCTGGTACTGCGCAACAACGGCATCGTGGTCGGCCTGTTCCAGGGCATGTTCGAGGGCAACCTGCTGACCTTCAATCCCGGCTGGGACCAGCACAAGCAGGAACTGGCGTCCTTCCAGGACGTACGCGAGGTACAGGCCGAGCTGGACGCCAAGGGCATTGCGCTCACTGCGCGTACCGATCCCGATGGCACCGGTCCCGCCTATCTGCAGTTGGCCGATCCGGATGGCAACGTGATCCTGATCGACCAGCATGTGGCGCGGCCGACGGCGCGGTGACGCGGCCAGCGTGCCAACCAAGGTTGGCACCTACCAGAACGCACGCGGCCATTGCCTGGTAGGCGTCGACCTCGGTCGACGGACAGGTCAGCCTGGCCGCGATGTACCAAAATCGAGCGAGGCCAGGGTGCCGCGCGGCTCACAGGGCTGCAACTGCAGAGTCCAGCCGAGGTGCTCGCACAGCCGCGCGATCAGTTCCAGGCCGATGCCACCGCGATCGCCGCGCTCACCACGTGCCATCCGCGCGTGGATCGCAGCGATCTCTTCCGGACTCATGCCATGGCCGGGGTCCTGCAGGGTCAACACCGCTACCGAGGTCAGGCGCAGCTCGATATGACCGCGGCCGCTGTTCTCGATGGCATTGCGCAGCAGGTTGCCGATCGCTGCCTGTACCACCGCCAGCGGCGCGACGATGTCGACCGGCGCGGCTTGGATACCGATGCTCAGGTCCTTGTCGCCCAGCAGGTGGCGATGGTCGTCGACGATTTCCGGCAGCAGCTGGTCCAGGGCGATGCGCTCGGCACGGCTGGCCAGGCGTGCGGGATCACGCGCCAGCACCAGCAACAACTCGATCAGCTGCTCGACGCCCTGCGCGGTACGCAGTACGCGCTGCATCTGCTGGCGTGCGCGCTCAGGCAGGCCCGGCTGTTCCAGGGCCAGCTCGGCGGCACCGGTCATCACTGCGATCGGCGTGCGCAGTTCATGGCTTGCGGTACTGATGAACACCCGCTCGCGCTCGACGAACTGCTCGTTGCGATCAAGGTAATCGTTCAGCGCATCGGCAATGGTGTGCAGCTCGGAACTGCCGCGCGGATCGACGTCGATGCGCTGGCCCTGCACGCCAGGCCGCAGAGCACCGATGTGCTGGGCCAGCAGGCTCAGCGGGCGCACCATGCGCTCCATGCCGAACGAGGCCATCAACACGGTGACGAAGATCATGATGATGCCGGCAAGCATCACCCAGCGTGTGGCGAACTGCTCCAGGTCGTGGAAATCGGAGATGTCCAGGGCCAGTGCAACCCGTCCCATCGAACCGGTATCGCGCACCATCACCGCCGTCTCGCGCTCGCCGATCATCACCCCGTCATGCAACCCCGGATGCAGGGTGCGCAGGCTGGCGGGCATGTTGGCTTCATTGAAGCGGAACAGGCTCAGCGTGTCCGAGTCCTGCCAGCGATAGTGCGGCTCGTGTTCGGTGTGGTCGACAATGCTGTCCAGTTCGGAATTGAGCAGCGCGCGCCACGCCGCGTGCTCGGCGTGTTCGTGCACGTAGTTGCCCACGCTGAACACCGCCAGCGAAATCAGCGCCAAGTAGCCCAGCAGCCACCACACCACCCGCCGGTACAGCGGGCCCGGTTTACGCGCCATCGTCATCGTTCCGTGCATCGGCACCTGCAGTAGACGCAAGCCGGTAGCCGACCCGAGGCAGTGTGTGGATCAGCTTGTCGGCAAACGGACCGTCCACGCTGCGCCGCAGCTCGTACACATGCGAGCGCAGCAGGTCGCCGTCCGGCGGTTCATCCCCCCACAGGGCGAATTCCAGCTGCTGCCGGGTTACCGCACCCGGGCTGGCCCGCATCAGCACCTCCAGCAGCTTGCGGCAGGCCGGGTACAGGTGCAGCACCTGGCCGGCACGCTGCGCCTCCAGGGTCGCCAGGTCCAGCACCAGGTCGCCCACCTGCAGGCGCTTGCGCGGATTGCGGCCCTGCGCGCGCAGCAGCAGCGCCTCCAGGCGCACTTCCAGTTCCGGCAATGCGAATGGTTTGGTCAGGTAGTCATCCGCGCCGGCACGGAAGCCCGCGATCTTGTCCGGCAGTTCGTCGCGCGCGGTCAGCATGATCACCGGCACTTCCGAGGCGTGCTCGGAACGCAGCCGCCGCAGCACCTCCGGGCCCTCCATGCGCGGCAGCATCCAGTCCAGGATCACCGCGTCGTACGGATGGCTGCCGGCCAGGTGCAGGCCGGTGATGCCGTCCGGGGCAACGTCGAGCACATGCCCGCGCGACTCGAAGTAGTCGAACAGGTTGGCCACCAGCTGGCGGTTGTCCTCGATCACCAACAGGCGCATGCACGAAACATCCACGGGGAGTGCCACCATGGTAGCGCCGCGGATGTCGGAATGCGGTCGCCGTGGCGGCGGCTCTGACGGCTTTCCCACGTGCCCCTCATCAGAATGGCCGTTTTGCTGCCGGAGCCCCCCGTGCCCGTTGCCCTGCCCCGCCGCTGGCACCTTCCCCTGCTGTGGCTGCTGATCGTGATGGCGCTGGCTGCCGGTCTTGGCATGCGCCAGCCGCAGCCACCGGACGAGCCACGGTTCGTACTGGCCGCGCGGGCCATGGTGGAGAGCGGCGAGTGGCTGCTGCCGCACCGGGGTAGTGAGCTGTACGCCGAAAAGCCGCCGGTGTTCATGTGGCTGCAGGCCGCTGCCCACCAGATGGTCGGCAGCTGGCAGTGGTCGTTCCTGCTGCCGTCGCTGCTGGCCGCGCTGCTCAGCCTGTGGCTGGTTTCGGACCTGGCGCGCCGGCTGTGGTCGCCACGCCATTCGCTGTACGCACTTGGCGCACTGTTCTGCACCCTGCAGTTCGGCCTGATGGCCAAGCGCGCGCAGATCGACATGGTGCTGGTGGGCATGACCACGCTGGCCCTGTGGGGCCTGCTGCGCCACCTCTGCGAGCGCCGCAACCTGCCGGCGCTGTGGCTGGCCGGCTTCGCCGCTGGCGTGGGCACGGTGACAAAGGGTGTGGGCTTCCTGCCGCTGCTGATGGTGCTGCCCTGGTTCGGCTGGTGGCTGTACCAACGCCGTCGCGGCCAGGTGGTGGACGGCCCCCACCCCGCCAGCCTGCTGTGGCTGGTTCCGGCGTTCCTGCTGGGCACGGCGGTATGGCTGGCGCCGCTGGGCTGGGCGCTGCTGCATGAACCCAGTGCATCGCTGCAGTCGTACGCACACGAGCTGCTGTTCAAGCAGACCGGCACCCGCTATGCCAACGCCTGGCACCATCGCCAGCCGGTCTGGTATTACCTGCAGGTGATCGCCACCCTGTGGCTGCCCGGCGCCCTGCTGCTACCGCTGATGATCAAGCCGTGGTGGCGTCGCCTGCGTCGCGGTGACCAGCGCCAGTGGCTGCTGCTGGGCTGGGCCGCGCTGGTCCTGCTGTTCTTCACTGCCAGCCCCGGCAAGCGTGAGGTGTATGTGCTGCCGATGTTGCCGGCGATGGCACTGGCAGTTGCACCGTTGCTGCCCGGCCTGCTGCGTCGCCTGTGCGTGCGCCGCTACCTGTTCGGCTACAGCCTGCTGCTGATGCTGGCCACCGGCGCGCTTGGCGTGATGATGCTGACCGACAGCCCCTGGGCACAGGCGCAGCTGGCACGGCGGGCGATGCCCGACACGTTGCTGCCCGTCTTCGGCGACGGCCTGCTGACCTTCGCCATCGCCGTGGCGACGCTGGCGGTGTGGCTGCGGGTACGACGCGCGGCCACGCTCGTACTGCTCACCCACGGCCTGCTGTGGGTGCTGTACGGACTGGTGCTGATACCGGCGCTGGACCCCTACGCCTCGGCGTCGGCGGTGATGCGCCGGGTGGGCACGCGGATCGGCCCCGATGCGGAACTTGCGCTGGTGGCCTGGCGCGAACAGAACCTGCTGCAGGCCGACCGGCCGGTGCGCGAGTTCGGCTTCAAGCGGCCGTGGGCGGAGCAGTGGCACGACGCTGGCCCATGGTTGGCCGAGGCCCCGGACAAGCGCTGGTTGCTGGTGCTGGACGAGGCGATGAGCCCCTGTGTCGATCCGGCCCAGGTCATCGAGATCGGTGTTGCAAACCGCAATCGTTGGCAGTTGCTTCCGGGTACTGCGTGGGACCCGGCGTGCCACGCCGAACGCGCCGGCGCCAACGACGACGAAGACTGAACGACGATTCGCGCCGGGCGCGCATTAACCCGGCGCAAACGCATGTACGACCCTTCTCCGACATGCCAGTGACGAGCATGGCCGCGGATTCCCGTAACGGCCCCTTCCCTGCATGCCCGCTCGTCCTCTTGCCCCGGCAGTCTCCTTCGCGCCATCGCTGTTGGCGTCGCGTTTTGCCGTTACCCATCTTTGGCTGCCCTCTCTAATCGGCATTGCGGTGTTCACCCTGCTGATGGGCTTTGGTGGCGACCAGTGGCTGGCCGACCATCTGTTCCGGCTGGAAGGCGGCCACTGGGCGCTGCAGGATGCGTGGGTGACACGTTCAGTGGTGCACAAGGCCGGCAAGTGGCTGAGCACCACTGCGGCCCTGGTGGCGATGCTGCTGTGCTTCCACCACTGGCGCCGTGGCCGCGATCGCACGCTGCGTTGGGCGCTGCTGTATGTGGTGATGGCCGTAGCACTCGGCACCGGGCTGATCTCGCTGCTGAAGTCGCTGGTGCCGATGGACTGCCCGTGGGATCTGCTGCGCTATGGCGGACACGAACCGTTCGTCGGCCTTTTCAGCAGCCGCCCGACCGGCATGGCCGCCCGCGCCTGTTTCCCCGCCGGCCACGCAAGCGCGGGATACGCGTGGCTGAGCCTGTATTTCTTCGCTCTGCTGTGGCGACCGTCGTGGCGCCGGGCCGGCCTTTGGATCGGACTCGGCAGTGGCCTGGTGTTCGGCATCGGTCAGCAGCTTCGTGGCGCCCATTTCCTTTCGCATGACGTTGCTACCGCGTTGATATGTTGGCTGCTGTCGCTGGGCCTGTACCTGATGGTCCGCCGCCAGTTGGACCGCTCGACCCGCCAGGAGGCGGTTGCATGAACGCATCGGTCCAACGTGCCTTCCGGTTGCCGACATTGGCCAGCATCCGCGCATGGCGGCCGCAGTTTTCCACCGAAGCGCTGATCATTCTGACCAGCCTGTTCTTCGCCGTGGCTGGCAATGGCCTGTTCTGGCACAGCGCCATGGCCAGCCATCCGGGCAGCCTGCGCTATGCGCTTTCGCTGCTGCTGCTGCTGCTGGGTGCACACGGCGTGCTGCTGGGCATCCTGGTGTGGCGCTGGAATGCCAAGGTGGTGATCAGCGTACTGCTGCTGGTCACCGCGTTCGCCGCGCACTACATGAGCCGTTACCACATCTATCTGGATGCGGACATGCTGCGCAACGTGCTGGCCACCGATCCGAAGGAAAGCCGCGAACTGATGACGGTATCGCTGCTGTGGCCGGTACTGCTGCTGGCCGCGCTGCCGATGGTGGTGCTGTGGCGCGTTGAACTGCGCCGCCGCAGTTGGGGCCGCAGCCTGCTGTGGCGCATCGGTTTCCTGCTTGTGGCTGCGGCCACTGCGCTCGGTGGCGCACTGGCTTCCTTCCAGGATGTGTCGGCCCTGATGCGCAACCAGCGCGAAGTGCGCTACCTGGCGACGCCCGCCAATGTGCTGCTGGGGCTGCCGCGTGCGTTGCGCGGCGACAACCCGGTACAACGCGCGCCGAAGCTGCCGATCGGTACCGATGCCAAGGCGACGCCGCGCGCACCGACCAGCAAGCCACGCCTGCTGGTGATCGTGATGGGCGAAACGGTGCGCGCGCAGAACTGGGGCTTGAATGGTGGCCGCAACACCACGCCGGAGTTGGCCCAGGCGGCAGTGGTCAATTTCCCGGACATGCACTCCTGCGGCACCAGCACCGAGGTGTCGCTGCCGTGCCTGTTCTCGCCATGGGGACGCCACGAGTACGATGAAAAGAAGATCCGCGCGCACCAATCGCTGCTGCATGTACTGAACCGCGCGGGCATCGCGCCACTGTGGCGCGACAACCAGTCCGGCTGCAAGGGCGTATGCGAGGGCCTGGACTTCCAGTCGTTGTCGGACGCGACCACACCGGGGCTGTGTGCCGATGGCCGTTGCATGGACGAGATCCTGCTGCAGGACCTGGCCACCCAGGTGCGTGCGCGCCCGGGTGACCGCGTGGTGGTGATGCACCAGCTGGGCAACCATGGCCCGGCCTATTTCGAGCGCTACCCGCCCGCCTTCCGCCGCTTCACCCCGACCTGCGATACCCGCGACATCGGCCGCTGCACACGCGAAGAGATCACCAACAGCTACGACAACGCGGTGCTGTACACCGATCATTTTCTGAGCAAGACCATCGGTACGCTGCAGGGTCTGCAGGACTACGACACGGCGATGATCTACCTGTCCGACCACGGTGAGTCGCTGGGCGAAAAGGGCCTGTACCTGCACGGCGTGCCATACGCGATCGCACCGGCCGAGCAGACCCGGGTACCGATGACGATGTGGTTCTCACCGGGCTTTGCCAGCAGCCGTGGGTTGGACCTGCAGTGCGTGCGCAAGCGCTCGGTCAGCTACACCGACCATGACAACCTGTTCCCGTCGGTGCTGGGGCTGATGCAGGTGAAGACCTCGCTGTACGAGCGTGATCGCGATCTGTTCGCCAACTGCGAGAGTTGAGGGTTTGTCGGCAGGGCTTGCAGCCCTGCACCTGCAGATGCAACGGCAACAGCAACAGCAACGGCCGAAGCAACAGCAGAAGCGGGTTTCCTGAGGGATGGCGGGGCGGGTCCGGTGGCGGGAGACGCCGTAAACCCGTCCATGGGGGCTTGGCCGCGGCATCCATGCCGCGGACACTCCCGCCACCGGACCCACCCCGCCTTCGACAGATTTCCGCGATCTGTCAGGCCATTTCTCGGGGTCAGATCCGTTTTCCTTCGGAAAACGGATCTGACCCCATTTTGATTTTCGATACCTGACAGATGTGTCGACCAAGGTCGACACCCACCAACAGCCGCGGAGATCTGTCAGAGGTGGGGCGGTGTCGGAGTGCGGGGTGTCAGCCGCATGGATGCGGCTGCCAAGCCTACAGGGACGTACTTGCGGCGTCCCCGCACTCCGACACCGCCCCACCACCTCACGGATAGCCCGCTCTTGCTGTTGCTCCGGCTTCTGCCGTTGCCTGAAGGCCTCTGCGGGTGCCGGGCGCCGCCCGGCCGACTTCCGCCACTTGCGGTGACAAGCCCTGCCCACTAGCCTTCGGCGGTCGTTCACCACCCAAGGACCGCCCGTGAAACACCGTCATCTCCTGCTGGCCGCGGCAATCGCCGCCGCTACGCTGGCCCTGGCCGCCTGCAAGAAGGAAGCTGCCCCAGGCACCGATACCGCCAGCAGCAGCGCACCGGCCGGCGAAACCGCTGACCAGTTCGTGGCCCGCATCAATGCCGAATTCAAGGCGGCCTACCCGGAGATGACCTCGGCCCAGTGGCTGTCCTCCACCTACATCAACAGTGATTCAGAGCGCATCGCGGCCAAGGCCAACGAGCGTTCGCTGACCCAGCTCAACAGCTGGATCGAGCAGGCCGGCACGTTCGACGGCAAGCCGATGAGCGAGGACAGCAAGCGCGCGATTCACCTGCTGAAGCTGATGTCGTCGATGCCGGCACCGCGCGACCCGGCCAAGCTGGCCGAACTGACCCAGATCGCCACCCGCATGGAAGGCAGCTACGGCGCAGGCAAGTACTGCACCGATGCCAACGATCCGAACTCATGCCGCCAGCTGGGTGAGCTGGAGCAGGTGCTGGCGCGCAGCCGCGACTATGACCAGCAGCTCGATGCCTGGCAGGGCTGGCACAGCACCACCAAGAGCATGCGCGGTGATTACCAGAAGTTCGTCGGCCTGGTGAACGAAGGTGCCAAGGGCATGGGCTTCACCGATGCCGGGCAGATGTGGCGCAGTGGCTATGACATGCCGCCGGAGCAGATCGGCCCGGAAACCGATCGTCTGTGGGAACAGGTCAAGCCGATGTACGAGCAGCTGCACTGCTATGCGCGCGGCAAGCTGGACAAGACCTATGGCAAGGACAAGGCCGAGGTGGGCAACGGCCTGATCGCCGCGCACCTGATGGGCAACATGTGGCAGCAGGACTGGTCCAACCTGTGGGACCAGCTGGAACCGTACCCGGGCGCCGGCAGCCTGGACATCACCGCGGCGCTGGAAAAGCAGTACCAGACCAACCTGAGCGCGGCGCTGGCCAAGGCCGGCAAGGATGCGAACGTGGCCGCGCAGTACAAGGCGCAGCGCGAGGCCGAACTGCGCACCGCCAAGCAGATGACCGAGCGTGCGCAGGACTTCTACGTGTCGCTGGGCATGCCGTCGTTGCCGCAGTCGTACTGGGACAAGACCCAGTTCATCAAGCCCGATGACCGCGACGTGGTCTGCCACGCCAGCGCCTGGGACATGAACATGGAAGGCGACGTGCGCACCAAGATGTGCATCAAGCCCAACGAAGAGAACTTCACCACCATCTACCACGAGCTGGGCCACATCTATTACGACCTGGCCTACAACCCGCTGCCGCCGCTGTTCCAGGGCGGTGCCAACGATGGCTTCCATGAAGCGATCGGCGACACCATCGTGCTGGCGATGACGCCGAAGTACCTCAGTTCGATCGGGCTGGTGGACGCGCCGACCGAGAGCCGCGAGGCAGTCATCAACAACCAGATGCGCATGGCGCTGTCGGGCGTGTCGTTCCTGCCGTTCGGTCTGATGATCGACCGCTGGCGCTGGGGCGTGTTCGATGGTTCGATCACCGCGGACAACTACAACAAGGCCTGGTGGGACCTGAAGGCCAAGTACCAGGGCGTGGCGCCGGCCAGCACCCGTGGCGAAGAGTTCTTTGATCCGGGTGCCAAGTACCACGTGCCGGGCAACACCCCGTACACCCGCTACTTCCTGGCGCGCATCCTGCAGTTCCAGTTCTACAAGGGCCTGTGCGATGCCGCCGGCTTCAAGGGCCCGCTGCACGAGTGCACCTTCTACGGCAACAAGGAAGCCGGCCAGAAGTACTGGGCGATGCTGAGCAAGGGCGCCAGCCAGCCGTGGCAGGCCACGCTGAAGGAACTGACCGGCTCGGACAAGCTCGATGCCGGCCCGATGATCGAGTACTTCAGCCCGGTCAACGCCTGGTTGAAACAGCAGAACGAAGGCCAGATGTGCGGTTGGCAGGCCAACGCGGCACCGGCAGCGGCGGCGAAATGAAAGAAGGGGCGGGTCCGCGAGGATCCGCCCCTTTCCAGGTGTTGTAGAGCCGAGCCATGCTCGGCTTACCGTGCGCAGCACGGTGGAAAAGCAGCCGAGCATGGCTCGGCTCTACAGATTCGGCGCGATCAGTTGCTCTTCTTCGCCGCCAGCTGCGCGGCCAGCGCGGCCTTGAATTCCTCGAAGGTCTGTCCCTTCTCGTTGGCTTCGGCCTGCGCCGCATCGCGCAGCGCATCCGAATAGATCAAGCGCACCGGCGTGCCCTGCCGTTCGTGCAGTTCACCGGCCTGCATGATCAGCGCCAGCACCTGGGCCGCACTTTCGCTCTGGCCGGCGATGCGGCCATCCATGCCCAGCACCCATTCGCCATCGCGACGGACGACGCCGGCCAGCAGCGTGCGCTGGGTGTCGCGCAGTTCGGCATGCGGCTCGACGGGCGAGGCGGTGGCGGCGGCCTTGTTGGCAGCCTGCTGTTCCTGGCGACGGCGCTGGTCGCGGCGGGATTTGGAAGAGGTCGACATCGGTGGGGCTTGCATTGCGGGGGCGCAAGGATAACCCACGCCCCCTGCATGCTGGTTCACACCGGCACGGTATCGGCTCAGTCCAGCACCCGCCCCTGCCGCCAGTAGCCCATGAAGGTGATCGCGCGGCGATCCAGGCCGCAGTCCTTCACCAGATACCGGCGGATCGCCATCACCGCGCCGGCCTCGCCCGCTACCCAGGCATACATCGCGCCGTCCGCGCTGGCGTCAGCCTGCTCCCACAGGATCTGCGCGTCGACGTCGATGTCGTCCAGTTCTGCACCCTCGGCCACGGCGGAGGCCGCCGCCAGCCGCGCCTGCACGGCCTGCAGCAACCGCTGCCCATGGGCCTCCTGCCCGCGCGGCAGCCACACCAGTTCGGCCGTGGCCGGTGCCTTCAATGGCACCGCATCGCCCGCCTGGGCGATCTCCAGCAGGGCCAGCGTGCGCGGCGGATCGGCCAGCCCGGCCAGTTCCTCGAGGATGCCGGCTACGGCCGGCAATGCGGTCTCATCGGCCACCAGCAGCACCTGACCCACCCCGGCTGGCGGCTTCCATTCCCAGCCCTCGCTGCTGTCCGCACAGTCGGCATCCGGGGCAAGCAGCACCACGCGGTCGCCCGGCCGTGCGTGCGTGGCCCAGCGCGAGGCCGGTCCGGTCTCTCCATGCAGCACGAAGTCGACGTCGACCTCGCAGTCGCCGGCGCGCAGTTGGCGGAGGGTAAAGGTGCGCATCGGCGGCCGCGCGTCATCGGGCAGTGCCCGGTAACGGGCGTACCAGTCTTCGCCGCTGGGCACGTCCGGCGCATCCTGGCCGGGCAAAGGGAAGAACACCTTGATGCGTTGGTCCGGGCCTTCGGTCTTCATACGCGCTACGTCGGCGCCGGTGAACACCATGCGGTCCAGGGAAGGAGAAAGAACGCGGCGCTCCTTCAGCGCCACCTCGAACAGGCGGTAGGTCTGCTGCGCAGCCATGCGGGTACCTCATACGACGACATTGGAATGGCTGGCTGTCGTGCATCCACGAACCGGCTTGCTGGAAACCCCAGCCTAATCCCTGCCCGCGGCGCCGCAACGAGGCCCGCGCGTGATGGCGCACCCTACCCCTGCGCGACGCTCAAAGCGCCGTGCCGGCTGCCTCTGCTGCGCGCTCGCGCTGGTGCTCCCAATACCAGAACACGAAGCCGGCCGCGAAGAAGGCCGCCTGTCCCAGTGCCAGATGCAGCGGGCTGTCGTGCAGCAGTGGCGATACCACGCCGGCCACCACGGTGCTGATCATCAGCTGCACGAAGGCCTGCAGCGACGAGGCCAGGCCGCGCTGCTGCGGATACATGTCCAGCACCGCCAGCGCCAGGATCGGGAAGATCAGCGCCATGCCCATGCCGCCGAGGAAGATCGGCATCACCGCCCACGGCAACGCGAACTGCGGCGCCAGGCTGACGTAGCCGATGTTCAACACGGTAGAGACCGCACACAAGGTGAAGCCGAGGGCCACCTGCCGCGTCGGCGTGCTGTGCCCGGCCATGCGCCCGGACAGGAACGAACCGGTGGTCATGCCGCCGATGGTGGGAATGAACAGCCAGGCAAAGCCGCCTTCACCCAGATGCAGGTGCTGCATCACGATGGCCGGCGCCGAGGAGATGTACAGGAAGATGCCGCCAAAGCCGATGCTGCCGGCCAGCGCCAGGCGCAGGAAACGCGGGTTGAAACCGATGCGCACGTAGTCGCGCATCAACGCGCGTGGCGACAGTGCGACCCGTGCCTGCGCCGGATGGGTTTCCGGCAGGAAGCGCGCGGTGGCCGCCAGCAGCACCAGCGCGAATACCACCAGGAACCAGAAGATCAGCGGCCAGCCGG
Source organism: Stenotrophomonas sp. PA-6-5C (assembly GCF_021605635.1). Lineage (NCBI taxonomy): Bacteria > Pseudomonadati > Pseudomonadota > Gammaproteobacteria > Lysobacterales > Lysobacteraceae > Stenotrophomonas > Stenotrophomonas sp. PA-6-5C. Next base: position 82,160 of record NZ_WKEE01000013.1, on the reverse strand, counting down.
CACCGCTGAGCAGGATCCAGCCGCCGATGATCGGCGCGATGGCCGGGGCGATACCGAATAGCATCGACACCTGGCTCATCAGCCGCTGCGCGTCGTGGCCGTGGTACAGATCGCGGATCACCGCGCGGCCGACGATCATGCCGACACCGGCAGACAGGCCCTGCAGTGCGCGGAACGCCAGCAGCGTGGTCAGGTCGGTGGACAACGCGCAGCCTACCGAGGCACCGACGAAGATCACCAGGCCGCCGAGGATCACCCGCTTGCGCCCCCAGGCATCGGACAGCGGGCCGTGGGCCAGGCTCATCAGGCCGTAGAACAGCAGGTAGACGCTGATGGTCTGCTGCACCGCCACCTCGTCCACCGCCAGGCGCTGGGCCAGCTGCGGAAACGCGGGAAAGATGGTGTCGATCGAGAACGGACCGAACATGGCCAGGCCAGCGAGCAACAGGGCCATGCGGCGGGTGGAAGGAGCAACGGCGGCGGTCATCGGGCAAGCGTCCGGCAGGGCCATGCGTGACACGCACGGCGGGCGCCGATCCCCTGCAGCAGGGACGGCGCCAGATGAATACGAGAATCCGACCATCATAGGTGGGGAATGCGTGCGACGCCATGCACGGGTGCACAGAACGCACGCCCGGGCCATCGGCCATTCAGGCCTGTGAGGCCGCTCCGGGCCACCGTCGGGCACCGGCAAGAGGCTATAATCGGCGGGCAACACGGTGGGAGAAGCAGGTCACCGCTGCCGAAGGCGCAACGCCCGTAATCGCTCAGGCCCGATACCACCCGTAACAGAACTCTGGAGAGACCGGTTCGATCCGGCGCCGAAGGGGCACGAAGCTGCGGTTTTCCGCGCTTTTAAACTCTCAGGCAAAAGGACAGAGGGGCGCCCGCAGACCGCCGACCGGCGGCTTGTGCCCGTGCGTGTGCCCTTTCCTGACGGATCCTTCGCCATGTCCCAGAACACCCCTTCCCTGCGTGAGCTCGAGCACCATTCGGCGTTCGTCGAGCGCCACATCGGCCCCAACGATGTCGAAATCGCGCAGATGCTCGGCGTCATCGGCCACGCATCACTGGATGCGATGACCGATGCCATCGTCCCGGCCAAGATCAAGTCGCCGGCACCGCTGGCGCTGCCGGAGTCGATCACCGAAGTGCAGGCGCTGGCGAAGATCCGCGCGATCGCCGACAAGAACACCGTGCTGCGCAGCTTCATCGGCCAGGGCTATTACGGCACCCACACGCCGAACGTGATCCTGCGCAACATCCTGGAAAACCCGGCCTGGTACACCGCCTACACCCCGTACCAGGCGGAAATCTCGCAGGGCCGCATGGAAGCGCTGATCAACTTCCAGACCCTGTGCGCCGACCTGACCGGCATGGAAATCGCCAACGCCTCGCTGCTGGACGAAGCCACCGCTGCCGCTGAAGCGATGACCCTGGCCAAGCGCTCGGCCAAGTCGAAGTCGGACACCTTCTTCGTGCACGACGCCGTGCACCCGCAGACGCTGGAACTGCTGCGCACCCGCGCCGAGCCCATGGGCATCGTGCTGCGCGTGGGCACCCCGGCCGAAGCGCTGGAAGCAGAAGCCTTCGGCCTGCTGCTGCAGTACCCCGATACCTTCGGCCAGGTCGGCGACTACAAGGCGCTGGTCGATGCCGTGCACGCGCGCGGCGGCCTGGTGGCCGTGGCCACCGACCTGCTGGCCCTGACCCTGCTGACCGCCCCGGGCGAATGGGGTGCGGACATCGTGGTCGGCAACAGCCAGCGTTTCGGCGTGCCGTTCGGTTTCGGTGGCCCGCATGCTGCGTTCATGGCCTGCCGTGACGCCTACAAGCGTTCGATGCCGGGCCGCCTGATCGGCGTCTCGATCGACGCACAGGGCAACCCGGCCTACCGCCTGACCCTGCAGACCCGCGAACAGCACATCCGCCGCGAGAAGGCCACCTCCAACATCTGTACCGCACAGGTGCTGCTGGCAGTGATGGCCTCGATGTACGCCGTCTACCACGGTCCGGAAGGCCTGACCCGCATCGCCCGCCGCACCCATCGCCTGGCCGCGATCCTGGCCAGCGCGCTGCGCACCGCCGGTGTGCAGGTCGGTGCCGACTTCTTCGACACGCTGCACGTGACCGGTGTCGACGCCGACGCGATCCATGCCAAGGCCCGTGCTGCCGGCTACAACCTGCGTGCGATCGACAGCAGCTCGGTGGGCATCAGCCTGGACGAGACCGCCACCCGCGCCGATATCGTCGCCGTGGGCGCGCTGTTCGGTGCCAACGTTGATGTGGACGCGCTGGATGCCAGCACCGCCGACGCGCTGCCGGCCGGCCTGCTGCGCCAGTCCGCGTTCCTGACCCACCCGGTGTTCAACACCCACCACAGCGAGCACGAACTGCTGCGCTACCTGCGTTCGCTGGCCGACAAGGACCTGGCGATGGACCGCACGATGATCCCGCTGGGCTCGTGCACCATGAAGCTCAACGCCACCGCCGAAATGATCCCGGTGACCTGGCCGGAGTTCTCGCAGATCCACCCGCTGGTGCCGGCCGAGCAGGCGCTGGGCTACAAGGAACTGATCGATTCGCTGGAAGCGATGCTGGTCGAGTGCACCGGCTACGATGCCGTCAGCCTGCAGCCGAACTCCGGTGCGCAGGGCGAGTACGCCGGCCTGCTGGCGATCCGCGCCTACCACCGCTCGCGCGGCGAAGATCACCGTGACATCTGCCTGATTCCGGATTCGGCGCACGGCACCAACCCGGCCTCGGCACAGATGTGCGGGATGAAGGTCGTGGTCACCAAGACCGATGCCAACGGCAACGTCGACGTCGAGGACATCCGCCTCAACGCCGAGAAGTACAGCGACCGCCTGGCCGCGATCATGATGACCTACCCGTCCACGCACGGCGTGTTCGAGGAAGAGGTGGTGGAGATCTGCGAGATCATCCACAAGCACGGCGGCCAGGTGTACACCGATGGTGCCAACATGAACGCCCTGGTCGGCGTGGCCAAGCCGGGCAAGTGGGGTTCGGACGTTTCGCACCTGAACCTGCACAAGACCTTCTGCATCCCGCACGGCGGCGGCGGCCCGGGCGTTGGCCCGTGTGCGGTCAAGTCGCACCTTGCCCCGTTCCTGCCGGGCAAGCTGGGTGACAACGGTCCGGTCGGCATGGTCAGCGCCGCCAGCTTCGGCAGCGCCTCGATCCTGCCGATCAGCTGGATGTACATCGCAATGATGGGCACCGAAGGCCTGCGCAAGGCCACCCAGGTCGCCCAGCTCAACGCCAACTACATCGCCAAGCGCCTGGCCCCGCACTTCAAGACCCTGTACACCGGTCGCAACGGCCTGGTCGCGCACGAGTGCATCCTGGACGTGCGTCCGCTGGAGAAGACCAGCGGCATCGGTGCTGAAGACGTGGCCAAGCGCCTGATCGACTTCGGCTTCCATGCCCCGACCCTGAGCTTCCCGGTGGCCGGCACGCTGATGGTCGAGCCGACCGAAAGCGAATCGCTGCACGAGCTGGACCGCTTCATCGACGCGATGATCCAGATCCGCGAGGAGATCACCGCGATCGAAGACGGCCGCCTGGACCGCGAGGACAACCCGCTGAAGAACGCCCCGCACACGGCCACGGCGGTGACCGCCAGCGAATGGACCCACGCCTACCCGCGTGAACTGGCCGCCTTCCCGCTGCCGAGCCTGAAGCTGCAGAAGTACTGGCCGCCGGTGGCCCGCGTCGACAATGTGTACGGCGACAAGAACGTGATGTGCGCCTGCATCCCGGTCGATGCCTACAAGGACGATGAAGTCGAGGCGTAAGCCTTCGCGGTATCGGTGATTCGGTAACAGAACGGCCCGCGCAAGCGGGCCGTTTTCCTTTCCAGTAGATCCACGCCATGCGTGGATGCTTTGCCATCACGGATCCGGCACCTGCCCCAGGCTCAACTGCCACGACACGCCGAAACGGTCCTGCACCCAGCCGTAGCGGCTGCTGAACTCGTAGTCGCCCACCGGCATCAGCCAATGCCCGCCGTCGCCGAGCACGCGCGCGGCGCGCTCGAACGATTCGGCGCCCGCACATTCCACGAACAGCGACATCGAGGGCGTGAACGTGAAGTCGTGCACATCCAGGCTGTCGAAGCACAGGTAGTGGGTGCCGCCGAGCAGGAAAATGGCCTGGCGGACCTGACCGGGTATGCCCGCACCCGCCCCGTCCGGATGGCGCTGCAGGGCCAGCAGGCGGAATTCGGCGAAGGCTTCGGCGTACAGGGCCAGCGCGGCTTCGGCCTGGCCGGTGAACATCAGGAAGGGACGGCTGCGCAGCATGCGGTGCTCCCGTTCGTCGGGCCGGTGTGGCCCACGCGATCAGGATGGCACGGCCGATGTATGCCTGCTGTAGAGCCGAGCCCATGCTCGGCTGACGTCTGCCCGAACAGCAGCCGACCGTAGGGTCGGCTCTACAGGATCAGGCCTCGCGCATGCGCCGGGCAATGGCGCTGCTGGCCGCGATGGTCGCCGTCAGCGCCACCATCGACAGGAACTGCAGGCGCGTATGCGCTTCACTCAGCAGCAGGCCGAAAATCAACGCCAGGATCGCCAGCGCGCAGACGGTCAGCCACGGGAAGCCGGCCATGCGGAACGGCAGGCGCGTGCCCAGACGGTCGGCGCGACGGCGCAGCACCAGCTGCGAAACCAGCGACAGCGTCCACACCAGCAGGCAGGTGGAACCGACGATGTTCAGCAGTACCGGCAACACCTTGTCCGGGAACAGCAGTTCCATGATGGTGGCAGCGAAACCGAACAGGACGCTGGCCAGCACCGCGATCACCGGCACCTGGCGCGGGTCGGTCCAGCCCAGCACGGCCGGTGCTTCGCGGCGTTGCGCCAGCGAATACATCATGCGCGAGGCGCCGTAGAGATTGGCATTGAGCGCCGACAGCAGGGCGATCACCGCGATCAGGGTGATGGCCGTGGCCGCACCCGGAATATTGGCGACATCGAGAACCGCGGCGAACGGCGATTTCAACGCTTCGCTGGTCCACGGCACCACGGCGATGATCACGCTCAGCGAACCGATGTAGAACACCAGGATGCGCCAGGCCACGGTGCGGATGGCACGGGCGATGCTGCGCTCGGGGTCCTCGGTTTCCGCCGCCGCGACGGCCACGATCTCGGTGCCGCCGAAGGCGAACACCACCACCAACAGTGCCGCACCGATACCGGCCAGGCCCTTGGGTGCGAAGCCACCGTGCTCGGTGAAGTTGCTCAGTCCCGGCGAGGCCACCTGCGGCAGCCAGCCCATCAGCAGTGCCACGCCAACGGCGATGAAGGCCAGGATCGCCGCCACCTTGAGGATGGCGAACCAGAATTCGAACTCACCGAAGTTCTTCACCCCGAGCAGGTTGATCGCGGTGAAGAACAGCATGAAGGCCAGTGCTGCCATCGGCACTGGCACCACCGGCCAGACCGTGGCCAGCAACCCGGCCGCGCCCACCGCCTCGGCGGCGATGACGATGACCAGCTGCACCCACCACAGCCAGCCCACGGTGGCGCCCGCGGTGGCGCCCATGGCATCGGCCGCATACACCGAGAACGCACCGCTGGTCGGCTTGGCGGCAGCCATTTCGCCCAGCGCGTTCATCACGATGATCACCAGCGCGCCGGCCACCAGGTAGGACACCAGCACCGCCGGGCCGGCCGCCTGCACGCCCACGCCGGAACCGAGGAACAGGCCGGCGCCGATGGCGCTGCCCAGCCCCATCATGATCAGCTGGCGTGGCTTGAGCGAATGGCCGAGGCGGGAGGGCGAAGCGGTCTGATCGGGAGTGGCGGGCATCGGCAGGGCTGGCGGCGGCGACAAGGGCGACACCTTACCGTGTCCTGCCGCCGCGGGGATAGGCACAGCGCAGCAGGGAACTCAGGCCGGTAGCTGCTCGCCGACATTCCCACCAATACGGGCCCGGTAAGCGCGCGGCGAGAAACCGGTTTCAGCCTTGAACTTGCGGGTGAACGCGCTCTGGTCGCTGAAACCGCAGGCCTGGCCGATGCAGGCGATGCTCTCGTTGCCATGCAGCAGGTGCATGGCCATCTGGATCCGCAGCCGGGTCAGCACCTGCTGCGGGGTCATCTGGAACACCTTGCGGAAGCTGCGCTCCAGCTTGGACAACGAAAAACCGGTGATGTCCAGCAGGGTCTGCATCCGCACGTTCTCGGCGTAGTGCGTATTGAGGTGGGCCAGGGCCAGCCGCAGCTGCTCGTACTGGGTGCCCAGGCTGTCCTTCTGGCCGAGGTCGCGGGAGATGCCGATCAGCCCCTCGACCTGGCCCTCCACCACCAGCGGGCGCTTGCAGGTCAGGCACCAGCCCGGTTCGCGGTTGGCGAACAGGTGCAGTTCCATCAGGTTCTCGATCACCTCGCCGGACAGCACGCGTGCGTCCTGGTCGACATAGTCCGCGCTCAGGCCGGTTGGGTAGATCTCGGCCGCGGTGCGGCCGATCACGTCCTTGCGCGCACGCAGGCCCAGCCGTCGCAGCATGGTCTGGTTGACGTAGGTGTAGCGGCCCTGGCGGTCCTTCATGAAGAACAGCACGTCCGGAATGGCGTCGAACAGGGCTTCGATGTCGGCGGGTTCGACTCGCATGCGGCAAGCATACCCGAGCCGCCGATTTGTCTGCGCGTTCACTCCCACGGGACCGTGCATTAACACCGACGGCGCCAGTGTCTGGGGCCTGCCCCTACCCGCTCCAGGAGATCCTCCATGGCCGCCAGCAAGCCGACCGGCAAGCGCGCTCCCGCCACTCCCTCCGCCGACCGTGACAGCCGCGGCCAGGGCGATGAACTGCATCAACTGGCGGGAGGAGAACATCCGGTACTGACCAGCAACCAGGGCATCCCGGTTGCCGACAACCAGAATTCCCTGCGCCAGGGGCCGCGTGGCCCGACCCTGCTGGAAGACTTCCTGCTGCGCGAGAAGATCACCCACTTCGACCACGAGCGCATTCCCGAGCGCATCGTCCACGCGCGCGGCTCGGCCGCCCATGGCTTCTTCGAACTGACCCGGTCGCTGGGCAAGGTGACGCGGGCGAAGATCCTCACCGAGGTCGGGGTGAAGACGCCGGTGTTCACCCGTTTCTCCACTGTTGCCGGCGGCGCCGGTTCGGTCGACACCCCGCGCGACGTGCGCGGCTTCGCGGTGAAGTTCTACACGAAGGAAGGCAACTGGGATCTGGTCGGCAACAACATCCCGGTGTTCTTCATCCAGGATGCGATCAAGTTCCCCGACCTGATCCATGCGGTGAAGATGGAACCAGACCGCGCGTTCCCGCAGGCCGCCAGCGCGCACGACACATTCTGGGATTTCGTCTCGCTGATGCCCGAATCGATGCACATGATCATGTGGGCGATGAGCGACCGCACGATCCCACGCTCGCTGCGCACCATCGAAGGTTTCGGCATCCACAGCTTCCGCCTGCTGGATGAAGAAGGGAACTCCACCTTCGTCAAGTTCCACTGGCGCCCGAAGCTGGGGCTGCAGTCCACGATCTGGGACGAGGCGCTGAAACTGCAGGCCGCCGACAACGATTTCCACAGGCGCGACCTGTTCGAGGCGATCCAGCGCGGCGACTTCCCCGAGTGGGAGCTGGCGGTGCAGTTGTTCAGCGAGGAACAGGCCGACGGCTTCCCGTTCGACCACCTGGACCCGACCAAGATCATCCCCGAGTCGCTGGTGCCGCTGCAGGTGATCGGACGCATGGTGCTGGACCGCTGGCCGGACAACTTCTTCGCCGAGACCGAGCAGGTTGCGTTCTGCCCGGCCAACGTGCCGCCCGGCATCGACTTCAGCAACGATCCGCTGCTGCAGGGACGGCTGTTCTCCTATCTGGATACCCAGCTGATCCGCCTGGGCGGGCCGAACTTCAACCAGATCCCGATCAACGCACCGAAGTGCCCGTTCGCCAACCACCAGCGCGATGGCCACATGCAGATGCAGGTGCCGAAGGGACGCGTGGCTTACGACCCGAGCTCGCTGCAGGAGGACAGTCCGCGCGAAACACCCGCAGGTTTCCGCAGCCACGCCAGCGCCGATGACGGGCGCAAGGGCCGCACCCGTGCGGAGAGCTTTGCCGACCACTACAGCCAGGCACGGATGTTCTTCCGCAGCCTGGAAAAACCGGAGCAGGCGCACCTGGCCTCGGCGCTGGTATTCGAGCTGTCGAAGGTGGAAACGGAGAAGGTGCGTGTGCGCACCGTCAGCCATCTGCGCAATATCGACGAGGGACTGGCTAAGCGCGTGGCCGACGGACTGGCCCTGCGCCCCCTGCCCGACCCGGCACCGACCGCAACCCCCGCGCAGGACCTGCCCGCCGCACCCGAAGTACGCGTGATCGGCCGCAACAAGCCACTGCTGCAGGGGCGCTGCATCGGCATCCTGTTCGATGAAGGTTCCGATGCACGGGTGATCGCCAACCTGCGCAAGGCCGCTGAAAAGGCCGGCGCCACCGTCAAGCTGGTCGCACCGAAAGTCGGCGGCGCCACGCTCAGCGACGGCAAGCTGCAAGCCGCCGATGGACAGCTGGCCGGTACTCCGTCGGTGGTGTTCGATGCGGTGGCCGTGGTGCTGAGTGCCGATGCTGGCAAGGCGTTGGCCAAGGAAGCCGCGGCCGTGGGCTTCGTCAGCGACGCCTGGGCGCACCTCAAAGCGATCGCCAGTGACGAAGGTGCACAGGCCCTGCTGAAGGCAGCACGGGTCGGCAACGATGCAGGCACCGTCGAGGCGGAAGACAGCAAAGCCTTCCTCACCGCTGCCGCCACCCGACAGTGGGCGCGCGAGCCGAAGCTGCGCCTGCTGGCATGATCATCCAACAGGAGAATTCCCATGCCCCGTGGTGACAAATCCGCCTATACCGACAAGCAGAAACGCCAGGCCGAGCATATCGAAGCGAGTGAGCGCGAACGCGGTGCCAGCGAAGGCACCGCCGAGCGCATCGCCTGGGCCACCGTGAACAAGCAGGATGGTGGCGGCAAGCGCAGCGGCAGCGCGCGCAAGACGCCGAAGAAGGCGGCAAAGACGCGTGCAACGACGAAGACCACCCGGAAAGGGGCTGTAAGAAAACCGGCGAGCAAGCGCGGGAAGAACTGATTGTCCCCTCGCATGCACGGGAGCAGACGGCGGAGAGCAACTGTCCCTGAGGAGCGACCCTGGATGCTGGCTGTCGCGATTGGCCGCCAGCAACCTCGCCTTCCAGCATGCAGTCGCCAAGACATCCTTTTCCTGCGTCAACGGTTTTCGGGTGGGGACGTGAGCGCATCGTGTATCAATCTGCCCCACTTCCGACAAATCCAAGTCGGCACCCTTTGTTTATTGAGCGATACTACGTTCCTGCCTCTCATGGAAAGGAATCTCGTCATGTCGCACAGAACGAATATGTTTGTAGTCGGCACGCTCAGCCTGGCACTTGCCGCCTGCGGTAGCTCCAAGGACCCCAGCAAGAGCAACTTCAGCAAAGCTATCCAGAGTTTTCTGGATACCCAGAAAGGTCTCTGTGCTGCCGTTCCCGCTCGGCAGATGCCGTTCATCCTGGCCAATGAAGACTTGCTGCGGCAACAGGAGCGCAAACGTGCTGATGCCCTGACCGATGCAGGCCTGCTGAACCGGAGTGACACCGAAACCAAGCCGGTATTCGGCAACGGGATGCAGCCTGCCGGCAAGTATGACCTCACCGAAAAGGGAAAGAAGTTCCTGGTCGCCAATGCGGCGGACACCGTTGCTTCACAGGATGCCTTCTGCACCGGCAAGTACACGATGGTGGATGTAGACAACTTCACCGAGCCGAGCGACATGATGGGCGTGAAGCTGTCCGAGGTGAACTTCCGCTACAAGGTTCAAGGCGCGGAAGACTGGGCAAATTCCGAAGCAATGCGCGCGAGTTACAGGAATTTCGCCGAGCAGACCGGCGATATCAAAGGCAGAGCAACGCTCGTTCTGACGAACGATGGATGGATGCACGAGCGCCTCTTCAAACGTTGAGCTGAAACAATGCCGGCGCTGACAACGGATCAGCGCCGGCAGTTCTACCTTAGGCTGCGCGCAGATCGGACCCGTTCTTCTGCACACGCTGCTCCACCTGGAACACCGACACCGACGTGGTCAGTGCATGTGCCTGCTCTTCCAGCGCGCGGCTGGCAGCGGTGGCTTCTTCCACCAGGGCCGCGTTCTGCTGGGTCACCTGGTCCATCTGCACCACCACCTGGTTGACCTGTTCGATGCCAGCCGCCTGTTCCTTGCTGGCGGCGGCGATGTCGCTCATCAGCAGGGTGGTACGCGAACTGGCCTGCGCCACGCGCGCAATGGCAGCTTCCGACTGCACGGTCACCGCCAGGCCGCTCTGCACCTTGGCGGCCGCGTCTTCGATCAATTCCTTGATCTCCTTGGCGGCGACGCCCGCACGCTGCGCCAGCGTCCGCACTTCGCTGGCGACCACGGCAAAGCCGCGGCCCTGTTCACCGGCGCGCGCTGCTTCCACCGCGGCATTCAACGCCAGGATGTTGGTCTGGAAAGCAATGCCATCGATCACCGTGGAGATCTCCGAGATGCGCGCGGAAGACTGATCAATCTCGCCCATCACGGTCGCCATCTGTGCCATGGCCTGCTCGGTCTCACGCACGGCGACACCGGCCGCGTGCGCTTCGCTGTCGGCCTGGCGGGCCAGCTCGGCGTTCTGGCGCACGGTCGAGGTCAGCTCTTCCATCGAGGCGGCAGCCTCTTCCAGATTCGCAGCCTGTTGTTCAGTACGGCGCGACAGATCGTTGTTGCCAGCGGCCAGTTCCTGTGCCGCGTTGTTGATGCTGTCGGCCGCTACCTGGATGCCGCGCACGATGCCGGTCAACTGCGCGGTGGTGGTGTTGGCGTCGTCACGCATGCGCGCGAAAACACCTTCGTACTCGCCGTCCATGCGCGCAGTGAGGTTGCCATGCGAGATGGCGCGCAGCACGTCGGAGACATCGGCGATGCTGGCCTGCGAGCTGGCCATCATGCCGTTGAGGTGGTTCACCATCGCCTGGAACTGGTACTGGAATGCAGCAGCGTCGCCACGCATGCTGAAATCGCCGGCGCGCGCGGCACGGGCCAGTTCATCGATCTGCGCGTTGATCGCCATCAGGCTCTGTTTCACCGCCGCCAGGGTGCGGGTCAACGTGCCCTTCTCGCCGGGGTACTCGGGCAGATCGCGGCTGAGATCGCCGATGGCATAGCGCTGCATCACCTCGGCCATCAGCAGCTGCACCTGCACGTGCGATTCGACCAGATGGTTGGTGGCCTGCACCATGCGACCGAAGTCGCCGGGGAAGGCGCTGGCATCCATCCGGTAACGGATCGCACCGGCTTCATGCTGCTCGGCCATCTGCAGCTGCGCGCCGATCGCCGCCTGCACACTCTGGCGCACGCTGGCCATGGCCTCGCCAAGCTGGGTCAGCTCGTCACGACCGCCAAGACGGAATTCCTGGTCCAGCTCGCCCTTCGACAGGCGCTCGGCCAGCTGCACCGCACGCGCCAGCGGGCCGGTCATGCTGCGGCCAATCAACACCGACGCGGCGATGCCGACCAGCAGGGCCACGCCGCCCAGCGCCAGCAGCTGCAGCAGGCTGCGCTCGCCCAGGCGGATCGCCTCGGCAGCGGCCTCGCGGCTTTCCTTTTCCTCATAGGCCACGCCATCGGCCAGGGCCTTGTTCCAGCCATTGGCCGCTTCCTGCACCGGCCCCAGGGTCAGCGCCACGGCAGCGGGGAAATCGCCCTGCTCCATCAGTTCGCTGGTCTGCTTGTTGAGCGGACGGGCGAGCGCACGCTTGGCGGCGATGGTCTCGCCGATCACCTTGCCCTCGGCATCGCCGGGCAGGGCCTGGTAGGCAGTCCAGCTGGCCTCGTAGCGCTTGACCAGATCGGCGATGCGCTGCTCGTCGTTGGCACGGTCTTCGCCCTGGCGGATCAGCATCTCGCGGCGCACGACCATCATCTGGTTGTTGGCATCGAGCATCTCCGACAGCAGCCGTACCTTGGCTACGCCAACCTCGACCACCTGCTCCATCGCGCGCTTCTGCACGGTGGTGGCGGTAGCGCCGGTAGCGACCACGGCGGCAACCAGCAGCAACAACAGGCCAAAGCCAAGCCCAAGACGCCAGGCAACCCTGACGTTCCTCAAGTAGTTCATGGGGTGAATCCAAAACGGGGGGGATGCGCCCATATCGGCCTGTCGACCGGGAATCTTGATCGCCCCACGCTCGCCTGCGTCGGAAGCCGTTCACCTTGGTGAGGTGCCGCCCTCCCCTTCTGCGGTGGGTCTTTGGCGTAGCGATGCGACCCGGCTGCTCATGCCGGCATCAGTTCCTTTTCACGGCAGCTACGCAGCGTTTGCAGGCAGGGTGAAGGCGTTATCTGCCTGGAGATGTCCATGCCCGTATGCCGCCCCGCCCTGCTTGCTCTTTCGCTGCTGATGTCGCCCGCCTTCGCGCAGGCCCCGCCACCCGCCGGCCTGCCAGCACCGATTGCCGAGAAAGCCGGCCCTGACACGGCGGCGCACTCGCCCCTGCACGCGCAGGTCCTGCTCGACCGTGCGAATTTCTCTCCGGGCGAGATCGACGGCGAGCTGGGCAGCAACCAGCGGCGTGCGGTGTCCGGCTTCCAGGCCGCGCACGGGCTGACCGTCAGCGGTGACCTGGACGACGCTACCTGGAAAGCGCTGCAGGCCGATACGGTCACTCCGCTGGCCAGCTATACGCTGACGGCCGAAGACGTGGCCGGTCCCTTTGTCGCCATCCCGAAGAAGCCGGCCGAACAGGCCAAGCTGAAATCACTGGGCTTCAGCAGTGTCGAAGAATCACTGGGCGAGCGTTTCCATGCCGCCCCGGAGCTGCTGAAGGCACTCAATCCCGGCGTAGATCTGGGCAAGGCCGGCAGCCGCATCCAGGTCCCCAACATTGCGCCTGCAGCTTTGCCCAAGGCGGCCAAGCTGGTGGTCGACAAATCCGACTCCACCCTGCAGCTGCTGGATGCGCAGGGCAAGGTGATCGCGCAGGTGCCGGTGTCGTCGGGCAGCGAGCACGACCCGCTGCCGATCGGTGAGTGGAAGATCCTCGGGGTGTACCCGGACCCGCCATTCCACTACAACCCGAAGCTGTTCTGGGACGCGAAGAAGGGCGATCGCAAGGCGACGATTCCGCCCGGCCCGAACAATCCGGTCGGCCGGGTCTGGATCGACCTGTCCAAGCCGCATTACGGCCTGCACGGCACGCCGGTGCCCGGCCACGTCGGCAAGACCGAATCGCACGGCTGCGTGCGCATGACCAACTGGGATGCGCTGCGCGTGGCCGCGGCGGTGGATACGTCGGTAGTCGTGGTGATGCAGGAGTAAGCGGATGCGACTTGCGCAACTGATCGTGCTGGGACTGGTGATGGGCGTGGCCGCCGGGTGGTGGCTGCAGCGCGATGGCGAACCGTCCGATGGCGCGGCTGTCCACCCTCCTGCAGTGGTTGCGGCGGACCACGCACCTGCCGTACCCGCGCAGCAGGCAGCGACGGCAACCGCTGCAACCGCCCCAACAGCAACGGGCGACACGCCCTCCGGCTTGCTGCTGCCGGTACAGGGCATTGCGCCGTCGCAACTGCAGGACACCTTCACCGACGCACGCAGCGAAGGCCGTGTGCACGATGCCATCGACATCATGGCCGCTACCGGCACGCCGGTGCTGGCCGTGGCCGATGGCCATGTCGAAAAACTGTTCGACAGCAAACGCGGCGGCCTGACAATCTACCAGTTCGAACCGAGCGGCCGCTGGTGCTACTACTACGCGCACCTGCAGCGCTACGCCGACGGCCTGGCCGAGAAGCAGACCATCAAGCGCGGCGATGTGATCGGCTACGTCGGCAGCACCGGCAATGCCAACCCCGAGGCCCCACACCTGCATTTCGAAGTGCACGCGCTGGGGCCTGAAAAACAGTGGTGGAAGGGCGAATCGCTCAACCCATATCCATTGCTGCAGACGGCCGACCGCTGATGCATCAACTGGCTGCGCTACTTGCAGCGCGCAGGCCTGCCTGCAGCCTGTTCACTTCGGCCATCCATTCGTCGAGCGAATCGGATTCCTCCTTCAATTCCCGCAATTCGCAGTCCTCGGCCTGTACCCGCTGCACAGCGAGTTGCGCCAGCGACAACAGTGTGGCCGAGGGTACCTGATTGCGTGCGTTCACCCAGGCGAGTAGTTCCTCTTCCTCAGCAAGGGCAGCCATCGGTTGGCCCAGCAGCGCCAGCACCACCTCAGCCGCCGCGACCGCCCTGCCTGCTTCGGGTGCCTCCAGGTAATCATCGGGGTTGATGGCCGCGCGCAGTGCTTCCTCCAACATCGACAGATCCGTACATTCCGTCAGATCGCAGACCAGATCGCACGCGTCGTCGTTCTCAAACGAACCGTGTCCCCATGCGCCCATGTGATTTCTCCTCGTTGGTTGGCAGATACCACCGCGCAGGACCCGCGCGGCAGTCACCAATCATGCGACGGTCGACAAGACGCCACGAACGCAGGCCGCATGCTGGGCAACATCCACGACGCCAACCGTTGGCACACGGTGCTTCCTATCAAGCCCCTGCCTGTCGCACCACACTGATCCAAGGCAAAATGCGACAACAATCCGCGCCGACGAGCGAAAGAGTCCCTGTTTGTGCGGGGCTTCCTTCTGCAGGAACGCCGGGCATGGCCCAGCGCTACCGCAGCGGAGACCGGCGTCGCCCCCGCCGCAGCGCGATGGTGAAGATCACCAGTGCGATACCTGGAACCAGCAGCAACAGCGCCACCACTTTCCAGAAGAAGAATGGCCACAGCCAGATGTAGTCCAGGTCGGTCAGCTTCAGGAAATCCAGCGGCGGTTGCAGCTCGACGGTTGCCGGCCTGCCGACCAGCGTCGGCTCCACTTCCAGCACGGTCACCCGCAGCCAGGATCGGCCACGGGGCAATGCGTCACCGCGGCCATAGCCGAAGTAAGCGGCGGTGAAACCTGCTGTTTCAACGGTTTCCACCCTGCGCACGACATCCGTCGCGGGCGGGCCTGATCGCACGCTTGCGCGGAAGTCCGCGTGCTCGTTGGGCGTTTCGATGCGCAGCAGCACGTCGGGGTCGAGGGCCGGGTCGGCAGCGTTGGGCGGGTAGCGCAACCGCAACCGCAGGCGATCGTCAATGAAGCGGTAGACCGTGATCTCCGCGCTCGCTCCGGGGCTCAGCACAAGCGGCAGGGACTGGGTGCGAGAGGCAAGGTGGTTGGCCACAGCGCCCACCGCCAGCACCACACAGGCGGCTGCCCACAGGCCCCAGAACACCCACAGGGTGATCCGCAGCACCTTCGTCCCTTTCACGCTGACATCGCCGGTCATCGGTCCGCTTCCCTGCTGGCACTGCGTACACACTAACGAAAAAGCCCCGCTTTCGCGGGGCTTCTTCTTTCAGCGACGCCGGGCATGGCCCGGCGCTACCCGTGCGGCAGCGATGCCAGGCAGAGCCTGGCATCGCCGCATCACTCAGGCGAACGGATCCTGCAGGACCATGGTGTGGTCGCGGTCCGGGCCGGTGGAGACGATGCTGATCGGGCAGCCGGCCAGCTCTTCCAGCGAACGCAGGTAGGCGCGTGCGGCCGGCGGCAGGTCGTCCCAGTTGGTGATGCCGTGGGTGTTCTCGGTCCAGCCCGGGAACTCCAGGTACACCGGGGTGCACTCCTCCCAGCCCTGCGCGTCCAGCGGCGCGTACTCGGTACGCTTGCCGTTGTATTCGTAGGCGATGCAGACCTTCAGCTTTTCCATGCCGTCCAGCACGTCCAGCTTGGTGATGCACAGGCCGCTGATGCCGTTGATGGCCACCGCGCGCTTGAGGGCGACGATGTCCATCCAGCCGCAACGACGCGGGCGACCGGTCGAGGCACCGTACTCGGCGCCGCGGTCGCGGATGCCCTGGCCGATTTCATCGTCCAGCTCGGTCGGGAACGGGCCACCGCCAACGCGGGTCGCGTAGGCCTTGGCGATGCCCAGCACGTAGTCGATCGCATCAGCGCCGACGCCGGCACCGGCCAGCGCACCACCGACAGTGGTGTTGGAGCTGGTGACGTACGGGTAGGTGCCGTGGTCGATGTCCAGCAGCGCGCCCTGCGCACCTTCGAACAGCACGCGCTTACCCTGCTTGCGCAGGTCATGCAGGATGCCGGCAACGTCGGACTTCATCGGCTGCACGTACTCGCCGAAGGCCAGCGCCTCGTCGAAGGTTTTCTGGAAATCGACCGCGTCGGTGTTCAGGTACTTGGTCAGCACGAAGTTGTGATAATCCAGCGCGGTGCGCAGGAGTTCTTCCAGCTGCTTGGGGTAATGCAGGTCGGCGATGCGGATGCCGCGACGCGCCACCTTGTCTTCGTAGGCCGGGCCGATGCCACGGCCGGTGGTGCCGATCGCCTTGCCGCCGGCAGCGCGTTCGCGCGCCTGGTCCAGGGCGATGTGGTACGGCATGATCAACGGCGCAGCCGGGGAGATCTTCAGGCGCGAACGCACTTCCACGCCGGAGGTTTCCAGCTCGGCGATTTCCTTCTGCAGCGCGGCCGGCGAGATCACCACGCCGTTGCCGATCAGGCACAGCGCATCGTCACGCAGGATGCCCGACGGGATCAGGTGCAGGACGGTCTTCTTGCCGTTGATGACCAGGGTGTGGCCGGCATTGTGGCCGCCCTGGAAGCGCACGACCGCGCCGATTTCCTCAGTGAGCAGATCGACGATCTTGCCCTTGCCTTCATCGCCCCACTGGGCACCAAGCACTACGACAGACTGACCCATGACGGGTTCCTCTATTTGTTGCGGCCATCGGGGCCGCGGACGGGTAAACCGCAGCGGGGCTGGCCAGCGCTTGGGTGGCGGCTCCAAACGGGGAGCGGCCGGCGATGGAAGGCCCAGACACGGAAAAAGCCGAACGGGGAGGCCCGTCCGGCTTTTGTGCATTATCCGGGTTTCCGGGGTCGGCTGCCACCTTTTTGAGGGCGGGCTTTACCGGCCGGTCAGGCCGGCCTTTCCGGTAGTGCCGGCCGCTGGCCGGCAGTGCCAACCAAGGTTGGCATCTACCAGAGCAAGACGCGGCCGGCCGTGCCGGGCCCTCAGTGCCGCACCCACCACAGCAGGCTCAGCCCGGCCAGCAGGACCAGGCCACCGAAGCTGCGCAGGGCCGGGCTGGGCAGGTCCAGCAGGCGTTCGGCCATGCGCTTCCAGGCCACGGGGGCGGCGAACAGCAACAGGCCTTCCAGCACCGCGACCAGACAGACGGCGGCGAACAGATCTTTCATGGGGGAACTCCGGAAAAGCACGGGGCCCGGCGTATGGCCGGGCCCCGTGAGGTACTGCCGTGCGGACTCAGCGATCGTTCTTGAGGTACTGCAGGAACGGGTCGTTCTTGTCCAGCACGATCACGCCGTTACCGTCGGTCATCGAGCCGCGATACGCCTCGAGGCTGCGGTAGAACGCGTAGAACGACGGGTCAGCCGAACCGGCCTTGCCGTAGATGCGCGCGGCCTCGGCATCGCCTTCACCACGCAGGCGCTGGGCATCGCGTTCGGCTTCTGCGATCAGCACGGTGCTGTCACGGTCGGCCTGGGCGCGGATGGTCAGCGACTGCTCCTCGCCTTCGGCACGCAGCTTGGCGGCTTCCTGCTTGCGCTGGGCGCGCATGCGCTCGTACACGTCATTGATCACCTGGCTGTCGGTCGGCAGGTCCACCTGCTTGATGCGCAGGTCGATCATCTGCATGCCCAGGCCGGCAACGGCTTCGTTGATCCCCTTCAGCTGCTCGGCGATCAGCTCGCTGCGGTCGCCGGAGACCAGCTGCTGCAGGGTGCGCGAGTTGATCTGGTTGCGCAGCGAGTCGGTGATGATCGGTGCCAGGCGGGCATTGGCGATGCGGGGATCGCCACCGGTGGCACGGAAGTAATCACCCACGTTGGAGATGTAACCGATGGCGAAGAAGTCGACGCTGACGTCCTTCTGCTCGGCGGTGAAGTAACGTGCCGGCGCGGTGTCCAGCACCTGGAA
Organism: Stenotrophomonas sp. PA-6-5C; assembly: GCF_021605635.1. NCBI lineage: Bacteria > Pseudomonadati > Pseudomonadota > Gammaproteobacteria > Lysobacterales > Lysobacteraceae > Stenotrophomonas > Stenotrophomonas sp. PA-6-5C. The sequence continues at coordinate 64,069 of NZ_WKEE01000013.1, read as the reverse complement.
GCGGCGGTCGAACACCCGCACCGTTTCCACCACCGGCAGCTTGAAGTGCAGGCCCGGCTTGATGTCCGAACGCACCACCTTGCCCAGGTTCAGGACCATGGCGGTCTGGTCCTCGCGGACCACGTACACCGAACCCAGCAGGCCCAGCAGCGCCGCTACGACAACGGCGATCCACATTGAATTTCTCATCGGCTGCCCTCCTCACGGCCGCTCGAACGCCCGGTCGGGCGGCCCACCGGCCGGCCCGGATCACGGGAAGCTTCCACTGCCGTGGTACCCGGCAGCGACGGCATCACCACATCCGGGTTCGGTACCGGCGCCGGTGCCGAGGTGCTGGCACGGGTATCGCCGGTCATCGGCACGTAGATCAGCTGACGGCCATCGCCGCCGATGACCTTGCGGTTCTCGCTCAACACCTGCTGCACCGTTTCCAGCCACAGGCGCTTGCGGGTGACTTCCGGTGCTTCCTTGTACTGGGCCTGCAGCAGGCTGAAGCGCTGGGCATCACCCTCGGCCTTGGATACCACGGCCTGCTTGTAGCCTTCGGCGGTGGTACGGGCACGCGAGGACTGGCCACGCGCTTCAGGCACGACCTTGGCCGCATAGGCCTGGGCTTCGTTGATCAGGCGCTCCTTGACCTGCTGGGCACCGTTGACCTCGTCGAAGGCCGGCTTGACCTCCTCCGGCGGACGGGCGTCCTGCAGGGTCAGGCCGGTCACGGTCAGACCGGTCTTGAAGGCAGCCAGCAATGTCTGCAGGCGTTCTTCAGCGGCCACGGCCAGCGGGCCACGGTTGTTCAGTACGGCGTTGAGGTCGGCGCGGCCGACTTCCTCGCGCACCGCGCTCTGCGCCGACTGTTCCAGCACCTGGTTGGCATCGACGGTGCCGAACAGATACTGCTGCGGGTCATCGATGCGGTACTGGACGTTCAACGAGACGTTGACGATGTTCTCGTCGCGGGTCAGCACGGGCACCTGGATCGAGAAGGTCTTGATCTCGGTGGCGTTGACCTTGGTGACCGATTCGATCGGCCAGGGCAACTTGAAGTTCGGGCCTGGGGTCAGGATGCGCGAGAACTGGCCGAAGCGCAGCACGACGCCACGCTGCTGTTCGCCGATCAGCTGGAAGCTGGAGAACAGCACCAGCAGGACCACTGCTGCCGCCACCCAACGCAGGATGCCGCCGTCGAACAGATCCTTCAGCGGTCCGGGCAATCCGCCCCAGCCGCCACCATTGCCACCGCCGCGCGACCCGAACGGCCCGCGTCGATTGTCCTCGGGGCCTTGTCCGCCCTTGTTGCCGCCGGGTGTATTCCAGGCCATGCACGCTCCATCAAGATGTGGGCTGCGACGCGGGCCCTTCCCGCAACGCCAGCCATGAACCACTACCGATCATACAAGATGGGGCTGGCCGGCAGGATTGAAAGGCCCCCGAACGGGTAAGGTGGCGTTTTCCTCGAAGTCAGGCAACGCCGATGGCCCCCACCGCCCCGTTCACCGCCTTCCGCATCGAAAAAGACGACGCCGGCTACCGCAGCGGTCTGATATCGCTGCGTCTGGACGACCTCAACCCCGGCCAGGTACTGATCCGTGCCCACTGGTCCTCGGTCAACTACAAGGATGCCCTGGCAGGCACCGGCAAAGGCCGGATCCTGCGGCGCTTCCCGCTGGTGGGCGGCATCGACGTGGCCGGCACGGTGGTCGCCTCCACCGATCCGGCCTGGCGCGAGGGCGATGCGGTACTGGCCACCGGCTGCGGCCTCAGCGAAACCCGTGATGGCGGCTACAGCCAGTACGTGCGACTGGAATCGAGCGCGGTCATCGCCCAGCCGGCAGGCCTGAGCCCGCGCGAAGCGATGGTGCTGGGCACGGCCGGCTTCACCGCCGCGCTGGCGCTGCTGCGCCTGCAGGACAACCGGCAGACACCCGAGCTTGGGCCACTGGCGGTCACCGGCGCCAGCGGTGGGGTCGGCGCCCTGGCCGTGGACATCTTCAGCCGCGCCGGCTATGCCGTGCACGCGATCAGCGGCAAACCGGAGCAGACCGACTTGCTGTGCGGCATCGGCGCTGCCGAAGTGCTGCCGCGTGATGCCCTTGCCGACACCGGGCCGCTGCAGTCGGCACGCTTCGGTGGAGGCCTGGACAACGCCGGCGGGTCGATGCTGGCCAGTCTGCTGGCACAGACCGTGCCCTATGGCAGCGTGGTCAGTGCGGGCCTGGCCGCCAGCCCGACGCTGGACATGACAGTGATGCCCTTCATCCTGCGCGGTGTCTCGCTGCTTGGTGTTTCGTCGGCCAATGCCCCGCGCGCGCTGCGCGAAGAAGTGTGGGCACGCCTGGGCGACGTGTGGAAACCGCAGCACCTGGACCGCATCTGCACCGCCGAAGTCGGCCTGGACGGCCTGCCCGCGGTGTTCGATCGCATGCTGGCGGGCGGCTCGCTTGGCCGCACGGTGGTGCGGATCGACTGAACGTCGCAGGCAGGCGACGGACGGCAGCTGTTGCCCTCCCGCCAACAGGATGCCGGCACTACACTTCCGGCATCACATGGGGAACAACATGGCACGCATTCTGATCGTCGACGACTCACCGTCGCAGCTGTTGGGGATACAGCGCATCGTCGAGAAGCTCGGGCACCAGATCCTGACCGCTACCGATGGCGCGGCCGGGGTGGAGACCGCCAAGGCCGAGCTGCCCGACCTGGTGCTGATGGACGTGGTGATGCCCAACCTCAATGGCTTCCAGGCCACCCGCACCCTCGCCCGCGATGAAGCGACCCGGCACATTCCGGTGATCCTGGTGACCACCAAGGACCAGGACACCGACCGCATGTGGGGCATGCGCCAGGGTGCCAAGGCCTACATCACCAAGCCGTTCTCGGAAGACGAACTGTCCGAAGTGCTGGAGCGGGTGTTCGCCGGCCAGGGCTGATACACCGCTCTGGTGGGTGCCAACCTTGGTTGGCACCGCGCTCTGGTAGATGCCAACCTTGGTTGGCACCGCGCTCTGGTAGATGCCAACCTTGGTTGGCACCGCGCCCTGGTAGATGCCAACCTTGGTTGGCACCGCGCTCTGGTAGATGCCAACCTTGGTTGGCACCGCGCTCTGGTAGATGCCAACCTTGGTTGGCACCGCGCTCTGGTAGATGCCAACCTTGGTTGGCACCGCGCTCTGGTAGATGCCAACCTTGGTTGGCACCGCGCTCTGGTAGATGCCAACCTTGGTTGGCACGGCTCTGCCGGCCAGCGGCCGGCACTACCCTCGGACCGATTTGCCGCCGCACCCACCGAAGCAGATCTCAGATCGTTTCGCCAAACGCCTTGGCCAGATTCCGATAGGCCTTCTTCTGCGCTTCGTCCGTCGCCGCCGGGGCGACAATCTCCAGCTCGATGATCTGATCGCCGTCCGGGCTGCCCGGCAGGCCACGCCCACGCAGGCGCAGCTTGCGACCGGCATCGGAGTCGGCCGGAATCTTCAGTTCCACCGCTCCGCCCAGGGTCGGCACGCTGATGCTGGTGCCCAGCGCCGCCTGCCAGGGGGTGACCGGCAGCGTGTACAGGATGTTGCGGCCGTCGACCTCGAACTGCGGATGCGCGGCGTACTCCACTTCCAGCAGCAGGTTGCCGCCGTGGTTGCCCTGCCCGGCCAGGCGGATCACCTGCCCGGGACGGATGCCCTTGGGCACGCGTACGTCCAGCTGCTTGCCGTTGACGGTGATGCGCAGGCTATCGCCGTTGTAGGCCGCCTCCAGCGGTACCGACAGCTTGGCCCGGGTATCACGGTTGGGCGCGTGGCCGTGGCTGCTGAAGCCCGGACCGGGGCCCGCGCCCTGGCCGCCGCGCTGGCGCGCGAACAGGCTCTCGAAGAAGTCGCTGAAGCCACCGTTGGGGCCACCGCCACCACCACCGAATACTTCCTCGAAATTGAAACCGCCGCCGCCGTAGTTCGGCGGCACGTTGAATTCCTCGCCCGGGCGATAGCCCTGCGCGCGCAGCTGGTCATAGGCCGCGCGCTTCTCGGGATCGCGCAACGCCTCGTAGGCCTCGTTGATGGCCTTGAACTTGTCTTCGGCCCCGGCCTCCTTGCTGACGTCCGGGTGGTACTTGCGTGCCAGCCGGCGATAAGCGGTCTTGATTTCCGCCTCGCCCGCGCTCGGTTCCACCCCCAGGGTGGCGTAATAATCCTTGAATTCCATCCAGCTACCTCGATTCGCTTCGGCGGCACCGGTGGCGCCGCCCCGGGTTCATTCTACGCGCCGGCGATGCTACGCCGCCGGTCGTGCGGCAATGGTGAGGCCGACTGATCCAGCGCAATGCGCCTGCCATCGCCCTGCCCCATGCTGTGGCTGACAGCCCGCCGCGGACGACGGAAATGGGGTGTATACATGGGTTTTCCAATGTCTTGACGCGTCCGTCCCCTCCTGGCCCCTACCCTCATCCAGCAAGGAGTTCCCATGACCATCCATGTCGGCGACCGCATTCCGGAAGTCACCCTCAAACGCATCCGCGAAGGCATCGAGACCCTCGATACCCACGCCCTGTTCGACGGGCGCAAAGTGGTGCTGTTCGCCGTGCCCGGTGCCTTCACCCCCACCTGCTCGGCGCGTCACCTGCCTGGCTACGTGGAAACGTTCGATGCCTTCCGCAAGCGCGGCATCGATGTGTACTGCATGGCGGTCAACGATCCGTTCGTGATGAAGGCCTGGGCTACCGACCAGCATGTGCCCGACGGGCTGCTGATGTTGTCCGATGGCAACGCCGAATTGACCCGCGCGCTTGGCCTGGAGCTCGATGCCAGTGCCTCGGGCATGGGCATCCGTTCGCGCCGCTTTGCCCTGTACGTGGTGGACGGCACGGTACGCGCAGCCTGGATCGAGGAACCCGGACAGTTCGAGGTGTCTTCGGCCGAGCATGTGCTGGAGCACCTTCCAACTTGAACCCCTGACTGCAAAGGAAACCGGCCAGCCATGTCCAACAAGCCAGCCAAAGCCAGAGCCAGCAACACCTCTCCGTCCGCCAGGATCGATGGCATCAGCGATCGCCAGACCCTGCGCGAGCGGGCGCGGAAGAACATCAAGGATGGGGCGATCACCGACAGCTACAGCGCCGACCGCAAGGTGGTGATCAAGCTGCTGAACGACGCGCTGGCCACCGAGTATGTGTGCGTGCTGCGCTACTACCGGCACTATTTCATGGCCAAGGGCATGCTGGCCGATGCGGTGAAGGCCGAGTTCCTGGAACACGCGCAGCAGGAGCAGGCACATGCTGGGAAGTTGGCTGAGCGCATCGTCCAACTGGGCGGCGAGCCGGACCTCAATCCGGATACGCTGACCGCACGCTCGCACGCCGAATACAAGGAAGGCAGCGACCTGCGCGACATGGTCCGCGAGAACCTGGTGGCCGAGCGCATCGCCATCGACAGCTACCGCGAGATGATCAACTTCATCGGCGACAGCGATACCACCACCAAGCGCATCCTGGAAGAGATCCTGGCGCAGGAGGAGGAGCACGCCGATGAGTTCGCCGACCTGCTGGAGGGCTGGATCGGGGAATAGTGCCGGGCCATGCATGCCCGGCGAACGCCCTGGTAGTTGCCCACCTTGGTGGGCAATTTCTGTGCGTGCCAACCAAGGTTGGCATCTACCGGGTCATGGTGCATCAGGGGTGCCGGGCCATGCATATCGAACGGGGCCTGATGCATCGGTAGCGCCGGGCCATGCCCGGCGAACGCTCTGGTAGTCGCCCACCTTGGTGGGCAGCTTCTGTGCGTGCCAACCGAGGTTGGCACCTACCGGGCCATGGTGCATCGGTAGCGCCGGGTCATGGCCAAGATCGGCAGCTACCTGAGGACGTTGAACCGTACCTGCGTCCAGGCGCCGTCAGCGGCCAGCGCGGTCAACGTATGCGCCCCCGGATCGGCGAACTCTCGCTGCATCAGCTGCGCACCGCGCGTCTGCGCGATCCAGCGGCCATCCAGCAGCCAATCCACGGCCTGCTCGCTGCCCAATGCGCGCAGCTGCAGGCGTACACCATGCTCGGCATTCGGCGCACGCGCCAGCGTCGCACCCTCGTTGAGGCCATCGATATGCAGGGCCACGCTGGCCTCGCGACCATCGTCGCGGCAGTCCGGCGACAACGCGGGAAGCTGTGAGGCATCGCGCGTGGCCTTGGGCAGCCAGGGTGACAGCAGCGCCGGCCATCGCGCGATCTCACGCGCGACTTCTTCATGCGGTGCGCTGCAGTCGGCCGATACCCGCAGGCCGGTGCGCGCGTCGGCCAGATAACGCTGACGACCGGGCTGCCAACGCCGCGCGTCGCGCTCCGGGAACGTGGGCGGCGCAGCACCGTCCAGCAGGTAAGCCGACAGGCGTCGCTGGCAGAGCTCGGTGGGCAACGCTTCGGCCAGTTCACCGGTCGGCCAGCAGATGTCCGCCTCGGTCACGCTGGCCGGCATCGGCGCGGCCGCCGCATCGCCGCGCTGGCGCGGCAGGCTGTCGACCACTTCGAACATCAGCGGCAACGCCGTGACCGCACCGTACTGGCCCGGCAAGGGCGTGCCATCGGGCCGCCCCACCCACACACCCACGGTGTAGTGGCGGGTACTGCCGATCGCCCACGCATCGCGGTAGCCATAGCTGGTGCCGGTCTTCCAGGCCACGCGCGGCCGCCCGCCAACATCGAACGTGCCAACGCCGTAACCCGGGCGCGGGTTCGATTCCAGCATCTCGCGCACGATCCAGCTGGCACCGGGCGACGCCAGCCGGCGCTCGATCATCGGTTCGTCATCGGTGTAGCGCACGCGGCCGGCAATGCCGTTGCGATTGAGCGCGGCAAACGCACCGACCAGGTCTTCCAGGCGCGCGCCGGTGCCGCCAAGAATCAGCGACAGATTCGGCGAGCTGCCCGGCGGGAAACGCAGTTGGATGCCAGCATGCGACAGCCGCGCGGCAAAGCGTGCAGCGCCCACCCGCTGCAGCAGGTCGACCGACGGCACGTTCAGCGACAGACGCAAGGCACTGGCGGCACTGATCGGTCCGTTGAAGGCCATGTCGAAGTTGCCCGGCCGGTAGTTGCCGAAACTCTGCGGCGCATCCACCAGCAGGCTCTCGGAATGGATCAGGCCATCATCGAGTGCCATCGCGTACAGGAACGGCTTCAGCGTGGAGCCCGGGGAACGCCAGGCCTGCACCATGTCCACGTGACCCAGCCGTTGCCGATCACCGAAAGACAGCGTGCCGACGTAGGCACGCGCCTGCAGGGTCTGGTTGTCGACCACCAGCAGCGCCGCCGAGGTGCGCTCGGGCAGCGTGGAGAAATAGCTGGCCACGCGCTCTTCCAGGGTGCGCTGCAGGCCGATGTCGATGCTGCTCTGGATCCGCGCCTGCCCCGGATGCGCGGAGTGCAGCCGCTGGGCCAGCAGTGCGGCATGCAGCGGCGGGCGCAGCGAGCGTGCAACCACGTTCTCGATGCGCGCATCTTCCACTTCGTCCGGCGTCCACGCGCCGAGCTCGGCCATGCGCGCCAGCACTTTGTCGCGCGCCTTCTGTGCCGCTTCAGGATGGCGGTCCGGGCGCAAGCGACTGGGCGCCTGTGGCAGCACCGCCAGCAGCGCGGCCTCGGCATGCGAAAGCTGCGCGGCCGGTTTGCCCAGATAGGCCCAGCTGGCCGCTTCCACGCCTTCGATGGTGCCACCGTAGGGCGCGCGCTCCAGATACAACGCAAGGATCTCGCGCTTGGACAGGTGCACTTCCAGCTGCACCGCACGCAGCATCTGCTTCAGCTTGCCCCAGGGGGTGCGTGTATGCGGATCCAGAATGCGCGCGACCTGCATGGTCAGGGTCGAGCCACCGGAGACGATGCGGCCACCGCGCAGCAACTGCCCGCTGGCACGCAGGATCGCCAGCGGATTGATGCCCGGATGCTGCCAGAACCAGCGATCCTCGTAGGTCAGCAGCGCCTGCAGGTACAGCGGCGAGACGCTGTCGACCGACGCCGGATAGCGCCACACGCCCTCGGCGTCGGCGAACGCACGCAACGGACTGCCGTCAGCGGCAACCACCAGCGTGCTGGTATCGCGCTGCTTCGGCAACGGTGGCGGAAAGACGACATCCAGCACCAGCAACAGCGCCAGCAATGCTGCGGTGCCCCAGCGCAGCCACGGCCATAGCGGTTGCAGCCGCTGCCGCAGGCGCGGCAGCCGCGTTTTCAGAGATCCCACCTTCATCCACGGCATCCTGTGGGACGGGCCGCGCCGTCGCGGCCCGTCCGCACGATCACGGCTGTACCACCGTCAACGTGGTCGGGTTGCTGCGGCCGACGCCACGCAGCTGCGGCCGGTACATGTCCTCCACCAGCGACGGCGGCACCGTGTAGGTACCCGGAGTGACCGCACGCACCAGATAGAACACATTGGCCTTGCTGCCACGCGAGAGCTTCAGCGCCGCCACGTAGCGGTCATCGCGGAACTCTTCGTGCTTGGTATCGGCCGCTTCGCTGCGGTCGCTGATGGTGATGCCATCCACCACCACATCGGCCCACTGCTTGGCATCGCCCAGGTTGAGGTTCTCGATCTCCAAGCCCGCCGGCAGCAGGTCGGTCAGCAACGCATCGGGCATCTCGCTGTCGGCGGTGACGGTGACGCGCACGATCAGCGCTTCGCCCTCCTTCAGCGGACGCGGCGACCACGGCTTGCCATCGGTGCCGAAGTAACTGCGCTCGACGCCGATCACGCTGTTGTCCGGTGCCGGTCCGCTGCGCGGGATGCCGGCCACGTCGATGCTGGCGAACATCGGCGGCTGCCCCTGCGGCGTGAAGCGCACGCCCGCGGCCAGCTGCCCTGCGTCGAAGTTGCGGCCAAACAGCTTGCGCTCGCCGATGGCCTCAATGCTGCCACCGATCACCAGCTCACCGGCCACCAGTGCCTTCTGGTTGGCAGCCAACGCCTTGCCGAGGCGGGCGATGGCCACCTGTTCCTGCGTGCTCAGCCACATCCAGCCACTGTTGCGGCGCGCATCCAGGCCGCGGCCAAGATCGACCGCGCGTGCATCCCATGCCGGCTTGGCCAACTTGTTTTCGTGGGTCAGCGCGATCATCAGTGCGTCGTCGCGTACGGCACTGCCGTAGTCGCCGAAGTACGACGGGCGTTCGCTGCTGGACTTGGCGAAGCCGGCCGCAAGAGCAGCCTGGCCACGCTTGGCATCGCCCTGCAGCGACAGTGCCACGCCCAGGTGCACCAGCGACAGGCCACCCACGGCCTTGCTGCGTTCGTTGTCGTACAGCGTGCGCAGGGTGCCCAGCGGCGCGCGATTGACGCGGGCCAGCACGTAACCCGAGTACGCCTGGTTGGCGAACTTCAGGCTTTCGCGTTTTTCCTGGCCGTAGAACTGGTTGCCACCGGACAGCAGGTCTTCGCTCAGGCGGTTCAGCGCCTTCTGCAGCACGTTGTCCGGCACCGCAAAACCACCGTCCTTGGCATCGAGCAGGAACTCGGCGATGTACGGCGTCAGCCACGGGTTCACGTAGCCATCGTCACCCCACATCGAGAAGTTGCCGTTGGCCACCTGCATCGACGCCAGGCGACCGAACGCACCTTCCATGCGCTCGCGACGGGTCTTCGCGTCCAGGCCATCAGCGCCGAGCATGGACGACGTGGCCTGGTCCAGGATCAGCGCGGCGTAGCCCTTGCTGGTGGTCTGTTCGGCGCAGCCGTACGGGTAGTTCAGTGCGCCCTGCAGCGCGCTGGCGAACGGGATCGGCGGCAGCGGGCTGACCAGCAGGCGGGCATTGACCGATTCGGACATCAGCCCGTCCATCAGGCTGCCATCCAGGCTCACCGCAGCCAGCGGATCGAGCGTGCGCACCTGCGAGCGCAGCACCTGCGGCCACGCCGCGCGTACCGGCAGATCGTAGCGGCGGTCGGCCTTGAAGCCGTTGCCATCCACGCGCACGCGAACCTTGGCCACGCTGTGGCCCTCGCGCGCCGACAACGGGAAGCTCAACGTGGTCTTGGCATCAGCATTGAGCTGCACGCTACGGGTGCCTTCGCTCAGGCTCAGCGGGCCTTCGCTGTCCACGCGCACGTTGAACTGACCGGGCTTGCCGGTGAAGTTCTGCACGTCCAGGGTGACGGTGCTGCGGTCGCCCGGGGCGAGCACGCGCGGCATGCTGGCCTCGGCCAGGATCGGCGCGCGCACCACGGTTTCCACATCCCGCTTGCCGTACTGGTCATCGCTGTAGACCAGCGCCGACACACGCAGGGTGCCATTGAAATCCGGCACCTTCAGGCGGATGCGGGCAATGCCCTTGGCATCGAGCTGCACCGGGCCGGAGAACAGGTCCACGGTCTGTACCCGTGCGGTCGGTCGCTTGGCCTGCGGCAACGCCTGCAGCGCCATGTCACCACCGAACTTCAGCTTGCCACTGCTGCCGTCGAAGCTCTCGATCACCCGGCTGTAGATGTCATAGGCATCGATGCCAAGGCGACGCTGGGCGAAGAAGTGCGCGCCGGCATCCGGCACCGGGAAACGGGTGATGTTGAGAATGCCCACGTCCACCGCCGAAACGGTGACGTGCGCGGCCTTGCCGGCCAGCTGCGGTGCACTGACCGTCACCGGCAGGTCCTGCTCCGGTCGCATCTGCTTGGGTGCGACCAGGCCGACGGCCACGGTGCGGCCCTTGCGGTCCATCGGCACGTGCACCACACCCACCGCGCGGGCCGGGGTGATCTTGCTCGGCGCACTGCCACCGCGGAACACCAGCGCGGTGATGTAGACGTCGTGGCGCTCCCAATCGGCAGTGACCGGGATCTTGTAGGTGGCACCGGGCTTGGCGTCGATGTCCTGCACGTACAACATGCGGTCGGTCTCGACCATCAACACACCCTTGCCGGCGTGCGGCGGGGTCACCGTCACTTCCAGGGTATCGCCGGCCTTGTAGCCGGTCTTGTCCAGGCCCAGCTTGACTTTGTCCGGGCGGGCATCGAGGCCACGGTTGTCATCGCCCCAGCTCCAGCCGGCGCGGAACGGATAGCGGCTGGTCAGGCCGGTGGACGGATCGAACACGTCCACCCGGTACTCGCCCCACTCCACCGGGAAGTCGAAGGCGACCGCGCTGCCGCCCGCATCGACGGTACGGGTTTCCTTGTTCTCGAAACGGCGGCTGAAATCGTAATCCCAGCGGTTGTCGTTGAAGGTCCAATGGTAGTCGCGCAGCTCGCGCACCAGGGTGATCTTCAGGCCCTTGGCCGGCTGCGGCTTGCCGTCCGCATCCACGCGCATCAGTTCAAAGCGCGCGTTGCCGTTGGAATCAGCGCCATCGTCCGGATTGAACAGCGGGCGCACGCCGACCAGTGCGGCGGCCGGCCACACCACCCGCTTCAGGGTGCGGGTGACCGTGCGGCCACCGGTTTCATACAGGCTGCCGGACAGTACCACCGCGATCGGCGCCTTCGCCTTGGTCGCTTCTTCCGGCAACGACACGTCTTCGCGCAGCTGGCCATTGGCCGGCAGCGTGGTGTCGATCACATCCTTGGCTTCGCGCGGCAGCTGCAGGGTCGGGTCGCCGAAGAAGTAACCCGGCAGCCCCTCCACCGGCTTCTGTTCGGCCGCCACCGCCATGCGCGCGGTGAAGCGGTTGCCATCGGCCGGGGCACCATACAGATAGGCACCGTTGGCCTGCAGACGCAGGTCTTCACCCGGCTTCAGCGTTTTCTGGGCACTGTCCAGGTCCAGCTTCATGCGCTCGGGCAGGAACTCCTCGATGCGCAGGGTCATGCCCTGGATCGCTTCCTTGCTGGCCGGGTCGGTGCGGAACTCGACCTGCCAGCGCCCGGTCGGCGCCTCGGCAGGAATGGTCTGCTCGAAATTGATGTAGCCCTGTTCGCCCGGTTGCACGCGGGTTTCGCGGAAGGTCTTGCCGTCGGGCTGCTTCAGGCGCAGGAACACCGGCTGGACGCTTTTACCAGGCCCGCCGACCGGCTTGCCGTCGTTGTCGCGCAGCAGCGCGGACAGGCGCACCGTCTCACCCGGGCGGTACAGGTCGCGGCCCGACCAGGCGTAGACATCGAACCAGGCGTTGTCACGGCCGGCCACGGCGAACTCGCTCAGGTCCAGCGCGGGCTGGTTGAAGGGCAGGAAGCTGGTGTCCTTGCCGCTGCTGGCCACCAGCACGTGGGTGGCATCCAGGGTGTAGTTCAGCAGCGCATTGCCGTTGCTGTCGGTGCTGCCCTTCAGCACCACCTCGCCCTTGGCATCGAGCACGCGCAGGTCGATGCCCTTCAGCGATGCACCGTCCTTGAGTGCGGCCGTGTGTACGAACAGCTTGTCCTTGTACGCGCGGGTGTGCAGGCCGATGTCGCTGACCGAGAAGAACGCGGTATCGAACTCGCCTTCGTAGTCACCGGTACGCTTGAGCAGGGCGAAATACAGGCCCGGCTCCTGCAGCTCCTTGATGTCCTGGGTCGGCAGGTAGGTCAGCACGCGCTCGTTCTGCTTGCCACCCAGAATGAAGCGGTTGACGTAGACCGGCTCGGCCAGCTTGTTGATCGGGCTGCGCTCGTAGTCGCTGCTCAGTTCCCAGCTGCCACGGCGACCGCCGCGCTGGTACTGGCTGAAGAAGGTCGGCAGGTCCTTTTCGCGCACGCGCAGGAACTCGACATCGACTTCCGGCACGTTCACCGACACCACCGGCAGGCCACGGCTGTCCTTGGCAGGCAGCACGCTGCCCTGCGAGGCAAAACCGGCCACCGGCTTCAGCTCGCCGCTGAACACCTTCTGCTTCAGTTCCTTGCCCAGGCGGCTGCCATCGGCGGCCAGCAGGTCCGGCGAGACCACCAGACTGAATTCCTTGCCGGCTTCGACGAACGGGTAGCGCAGGGTCAGGCCGTCATCGGACAGGGTCCAGCTGCTGTCATCGTTGCCGACCTTCTCTTCGAAGCGCACCAGCTTGTCGAAGTCCTGGGTGCCGACCAACGGGCGCGAGAACTCCAGCGCCAGCGACAGGCCTTCACTTTTCTGGTCCGGGTAGGCACGCAACAGGGTGAACTCCTTCACCTGCTCGGCCTTGGTGGCGATGGCCTCGCCGCTGGCCTTGGGCAGCTGTCCGCTGTCGTTGCGGCAACCGGCCAGGCCCAGCAACAGGCCTCCTGCCAGCAAAGCTGCCGTCCATCCCCACCGCATCCGCCGTGCCGGACCGCTCATGTCGTCACTCCTTGATCGAGGTGCCCATTATAGGGCCGCCGCGTCAAGGCGTTGACGCCCGGCACCCGGCACCGGAAACCCGGTAGACGCCAACCTTGGTTGGCACTGTCCGTCACGCGCCCGCTGCCGACGTTGTGCCAACCAAGGTTGGCATCTACCAGAGCAGGTCCGGAAACCCGGTAGTTGCCAACCTTGGTTGGCGCTGTCCGTCACGCGCCCGCTGCCGACGCTGAGCCAACCAAGGTTGGCATCTACCAGAGCAGGTCCAGCGCGGCTGCCCGGTGGAGCGTCGGAGCGGGCCCTACCCCGGCAGGTACAGGTCCACATAGTCGGTCACCGGCATCGCCGCCAACGCGACCGGGTCCAGCGAGGCGGCCAGGATGCGTTGTTGCTGGGCAGTCGGGAAGCGGTGGGCCAGGTGCCGGCGGAACTTGTCCATCAGCAGCGGGATACCTTCTTCGCGCCGGCGCGCGTGGCCCAGCGGATACTCCACCAGCACCTCCGGCAGCGCGCTGCCATCACTGAAACGCACGCTCAGGCCGTTGGCGATGCTGCGCTTGTCGGGATCCAGGTAATCGGCGCTGAGCTGCGGGTCTTCATGGCAGGTCATCTTCGCCCGCAGCGTGTCGATGCGCGGATCGGCAGCCATGTCGTCCTCGTAATCCTCGGCCACCAGCCGCCCATGCAGCAGCGCGATGGCCACCATGTACTGCACGCAGTGGTCGCGGTCGGCGGGGTTATGCAGCGGCCCCTGCTTGTCGATGATGCGGATGCAGGCTTGCTGGGTACGGATCGCGATGTGCTCGATGTCCTCGACCTTCCGCCCCAGCGCGCGCAACTGATGGTGCAGCAGGACCGCTGCCTCCACCGCCGTCTGCCCGTGGAACTCGGCCGGGAAACTGATCTTGAACAGCACGTTTTCCATCACGTAGCTGCCGAAAGGGCGGCCGAGGGTCAGCGCCTGGCCATGCATCGATACCGCCTCGAAGCCCCAGGTCGGTGCACTGAGCACGCTGGGGTAGCCCATCTCGCCGGTGGCGGCCATCAACGCCAGGCGCACGCCGCGGCTGCTCGCGTCACCGGCTGCCCAGCTCTTGCGCGAGCCGGTGTTGGGCGCATGCCGGTAGGTGCGCAGCGCCTGCCCATCCACCCAGGCCAGCGACACCGCATTGAGCATGCGCTCGCGGTCCAACCCGAGCATCTGCGCGACGACGGCGGTGGTGGCCACCTTGACCAGCAGCACGTGGTCCAGGCCGACCCGGTTGAAGGAGTTCTCCAGCGCCAACACGCCCTGGATCTCGTGCGCCTTGATCATCGCCAGCAGCACGTCGTGCACGGTCGGTGGTGGGCGTCGCAACGCAGCCGCATTGCGGCCGAGCCAGTCGGCTACGGCGAGGATGCCCCCCAGGTTGTCCGAGGGGTGGCCCCATTCGGCGGCCAGCCAGGTGTCATTGAAATCCAGCCAGCGCACCATCGCACCGATGTTGAAGGCCGCCTGCACCGGATCGAGTACGAAGTTGGTGCCGGGGACACGCGCGCCATTGGCCACGCTGATGCCCGGCACCAGCGGACCCAGCAGCTTGCTGCAGGCGGGGAAGGACAGCGCCTCCAGCCCGCAGCCCAGCGTATCGAGCAGGCAGTGATGCGAAGTCTGGAACGCCAGCGGCGAATCGATGCGGGTGTCACGCACGTAGTCGACGATGTCCACCAGCAGCGCATCCCAGGCTGCACGCGCGTTGGATGGGATCTGATTTTCGGACATCGTCGATCTCCTCGTGGGTTTGCCGGACCACGCCAGACCCGGTAGTCGCCAACCTTGGTTGGCGCGGACGTTTACCCGGCGCTGCCTACTCCATGCCAACCAAGGTTGGCATCTACCGAAGCATGTGATGCCACCACCGACCAGCCCATCACTCGGCGGGGACCCGGACCTTGCCTTCCATCAGCACGCGGGCGCTGCGGCTCATGATGGCCTTGGACACTGTCCACTGGCCGTCAACGAGCGCCGCCTGCGCGCCCACGCGCAGCGTGCCCGAGGGATGCCCGAAATTCACGGACTCACGCTCGCCGCCACCGGCCGCACGATTGACCAGCGTGCCGGGGATTGCCGCGGCGGTACCGATGGCCACTGCAGCGGTACCCATCATCGCGTGGTGCAGCTTGCCCATCGACAGCGCGCGTGCATGCAGATCGATGTCCGCAGCAGGGATCGCCTTGCCGCTGGACGACACGTAGTTCTGCGCGGGGGCAACGAAAGCCACCTTCGGCGTGTGTTGGCGGGTCGCCGCATCTTGCAGCGTCTGGATCAGGCCCATGCGCAAGGCGCCGTAGGCACGGATCTTCTCGAAGCGCTCCAGCGCCGCCTTGTCTTCATTGATCGCCGGCTGCAACTCGGTGCCGGTGTAACCGAGGTCGGCAGCGTTGAGGAAAATGGTCGGGATGCCGGCGGTGATCATCGTCACCTCGAAACTGCCCACGCCCGGCACGTCCAGCGTATCAACCAGGTTGCCGGTGGGGAACATCGCGCCAGCATCACCATCGTCGGACGGATCGATGAACTCCAACTGGATCTCAGCGGCCGGGAAGGTCACCCCATCCAGCTCGAAATCGCCGATCTCCTGCACTTCACCATCGCGCATCGGCACGTGGGCGATGATCGTCTTGCCGATGTTGGCCTGCCAGATGCGCACGGTGCACAGGCCATCGCGCGGCACCCGGGCCGCATCGATCAGGCCGTTGGCGATGGCGAACGGGCCGACGGCGGTGCTGAGGTTGCCGCAGTTGCCGCTCCAGTCCACGAATGCGGTGTCGATCGACACCTGGCCGTACAGGTAATCCACGTCGTGGTCGGGCACCGAAGCGGTGGAAATGATCACGCACTTGCTGGTGCTGGACGTCGCACCGCCCATGCCGTCGGTCTGCTTGCCATACGGGTCGGGCGAACCGATCACGCGCATCAGCAGCGCATCGCGTGCGGCGCCTGGCACCTGCGCGGCTTCGGGCAGGTCCTGCAGGCGGAAGAACACGCCCTTGCTGGTGCCACCGCGCATGTAGGTGGCGGGAATACGGAGTTGCGGGAGAAATGCCATGGATCGATTCCTTGCAATGAAAGACGGCCCGTTGCCGGGCCGTCGGATGTCTCACGCCACCTTGGCACCTTCCAGGAAGTCCTGGGCGAAGCGCTGCAGCACGCCACCTGCCTCGTAGATTGCCACTTCCTCGTCGCTGTCCAGGCGGCAGGTCACCGGCACGATCACGTCCTGTCCATCACGACGATGGATCACCACGCTCAGCTCAGCGCGGGGCGTACGCTCACCAATCACGTCGAAGGTCTCGGTGCCGTCGATGCCCAGGGTCAGGCGGGTGGTGCCCGGCTTGAACTCCAGCGGCAGCACGCCCATGCCGATCAGGTTGGTACGGTGGATGCGTTCGAAGCCTTCGGCAACGATCGCCTCCACACCAGCCAGACGCACGCCCTTGGCGGCCCAGTCACGCGAACTGCCCTGGCCGTAATCGGCACCGGCGATGATGATCAGCGGCTGCTTGCGCTCCATGTAGGTCTCGATCGCCTCCCACATGCGCATGACCTTGCCTTCCGGCTCCACGCGTGCCAGCGAGCCCTGCTTCACGCTGCCGTCGTCGTTGCGCACCATCTCGTTGAACAGCTTCGGGTTGGCGAAGGTGGCACGCTGTGCGGTCAGGTGGTCGCCGCGGTGGGTCGCGTAGGAATTGAAGTCCTCTTCCGGCAGGCCCATCTTCGCCAGGTACTCACCCGCAGCGCTCGAGGCAAGGATCGCGTTGGACGGCGACAGGTGGTCGGTGGTGATGTTGTCCGGCAGCACCGCCAGCGCACGCATGCCCGCCAGCGTACGCTCACCGGCCAGTGCACCCTCCCAGTACGGCGGGCGGCGGATGTAGGTGCTCTGCGCGCGCCAGTCGTACAGCGGACTGACCTTTGCAGCGTGCTCTACGCGCACGTTGAACATCGGGTTGTAGACGCTGCGGAACTGCTCCGGCTTCACCGCAGCCTTCACCACCGCATCGATTTCGGCGTCGCTCGGCCAGATATCCTTCAGGCGCACCTCGTTGCCGTCTGTGTCCACGCCCAGCACATCCTTTTCGATATCGAAACGGATGGTGCCGGCAATGGCGTAGGCGATCACCAGCGGCGGCGAGGCGAGGAAGGCCTGCTTGGCATACGGATGGATGCGGCCATCGAAGTTGCGGTTGCCCGACAGCACAGCGGTGGCGTACAGATCACGATCGATGATTTCCTGCTGGATCTTCGGATCCAGCGCGCCGCTCATGCCATTGCAGGTGGTGCAGGCGAAGGCGACGATGCCGAAGCCCAGCTTCTCCAGGTCCGGCAGCAGGCCGGCCTCTTCCAGATACAGCTGCACCGCCTTCGAACCCGGCGCCAGCGACGACTTCACCCACGGCTTGCGCAGCAGGCCACGCTCGTTGGCCTTGCGTGCCAGCAGCGCCGCAGCGATCACGTTGCGCGGGTTGGAGGTGTTGGTGCAGCTGGTGATGGCGGCGATGATCACCGCGCCGTCGGGCATCAGACCCCGTGCCTGTTCGGCCTTGCCGGCCTCCAGCTTGGCGGCATCGGCGATGCCACGCTCGACCAGTTCCGATACCGGCAGGCGGCGATGCGGATTGCTCGGGCCGGCCATGTTGCGCACCACCGTCGACAGATCGAAGTGCAGCACGCGCTCGTACTCCGCGGTGGCCAGGTCATCGGCCCACAGGCCGGTGCTGCGCGCGTAGTTTTCAACCAGTGCGACCTGCGTTTCCTCGCGGCCGGTCAGGCGCAGGTAATCGATGGTCTGGCCATCGATGTAGAACATCGCGGCGGTGGCGCCGTATTCGGGGCACATGTTGGAGATGGTGGCGCGATCACCGATGGTCAGTGCGGCGGCACCCTCACCGAAGAACTCAAGCCAGGCGCCGACCACGCGCTCCTTGCGCAGGAACTCGGTCAGGGCCAGCACCACGTCAGTGGCGGTGATGTCCGGCTTCGGCTTGCCGGTCAGCTCGACGCCGATGATGTCCGGCAGGCGCATCCACGACGCGCGACCCAGCATCACGTTCTCCGCTTCCAGGCCGCCCACGCCGATGGCGATCACGCCCAGCGCGTCCACGTGCGGGGTGTGACTGTCGGTGCCCACACAGGTATCGGGGAACGCCACACCGTCCTGCACGTAGATCACCGGCGACATCTTCTCCAGGTTGATCTGATGCATGATGCCGTTGCCCGGCGGAATCACGTCCACGTTCTCGAAGGCCAGCTTGGTCCAGTCGATGAAGTGGAAGCGGTCTTCATTACGGCGATCCTCGATGGCGCGGTTCTTCTCGAACGCCTGCGGATCGAAACCACCGCACTCCACCGCCAGCGAGTGATCGACGATCAGCTGCACCGGCACTACCGGATTGACCTTGGCCGGGTCACCACCCTTGTCGGCGATCGCATCACGCAGGCCAGCGAGGTCGACCAGCGCGGTCTGGCCGAGGATGTCATGGCACACCACGCGCGCCGGGAACCACGGGAAGTCCAGGTCGCGACGGCGCTCGATCAGCTGCTTCAGCGAGTCGGTCAACGTGGCCGGGTCGCAGCGACGCACCAGGTTTTCGGCCAGCACGCGCGAGGTATACGGCAGCGTGGCATAGGCACCCGGCTGGATGGCATCGACCGCGGCGCGCGCGTCGAAGTAGTCCAGCGAGGCGCCGGGGAGGTTCTTGCGATAGTCGATATTCATGGGCTGGCGGAATGCTTGAGGCGGGCCGGGTGCCGGCGATGCGGCGGCGAAAACATCCGGCCGGCACGGGGCCGGCCGGATGCATGCAGCAGTGGAACAGTGACGATGATCAGGAACGCTTGTCGATGGCCACGAACTCACGATCTTCCGGGCCGATGTAGTTGGCGCTCGGACGGATGATCTTGCCGTCGATGCGCTGCTCGACGATGTGCGCGCTCCAGCCGGCGGTGCGGGCGATCACGAACAACGGGGTGAACATCGCGGTCGGCACGCCCATCATGTGGTAGCTGACGGCGCTGAACCAATCCAGGTTCGGGAACATCTTCTTGATGTCCCACATCACCGTTTCCAGGCGCTCGGCGATGTCGTACATCTTCAGGCTCGACTGTTCTTCGGACAGTTCGCGGGCAACGTCCTTGATCACCTTGTTGCGCGGATCGGACACGGTGTAGACCGGGTGGCCGAAACCGATCACTACTTCCTTGCGCTCGACGCGGGCCTTGATGTCTTCCTCGGCTTCGTCCGGATTGTCATAGCGCTTCTGCACTTCGAACGCCACTTCGTTGGCGCCGCCGTGCTTGGGGCCGCGCAGCGCGCCGATGCCACCGCAGATCGCGCTGTACATGTCGCTGCCGGTGCCGGCAATGACGCGGCAGGCGAAGGTCGAGGCGTTGAACTCGTGCTCGGCGTACAGGATCAGCGAAGTGTGCATCGCCTTCACCCACGAATCCTGCGGCTTCTCGCCGTGCAGCAGATGCAGGAAGTGGCCACCAATGGAGTCATCGTCAGTCTCCACGTCGATCGCGCGACCGTTGTGGCTCCAGTGGTACCAGTACAGCAGCATCGAGCCCAGGCAGGCCATCAGCTTGTCGGCGATGTCACGTGCGCCCGGATGGTTGTGGTCGTCCTTCTCCGGCGACACGCAGCCGAGTACGGACACGCCGGTGCGCATCACATCCATCGGGTGCGCCGACGGCGGCAGTTCTTCCAGCGCAGCCTTCACCGCAGCCGGAATGCCACGCAGCGACTTCAGCTTGGCCTTGTACGAAACCAGCTCGGCGCGGGTCGGCAGCTTGCCGTGCACCAGCAGGTAGGCGATTTCCTCGAACTCGCTGGTGTTGGCCAGGTCGAGGATGTCGTAGCCGCGGTAATGCAGGTCGTTGCCACTGCGGCCGACGCTGCACAGCGCGGTGTTGCCGGCGGCGGTGCCGGACAGGGCGACGGACTTCTTCGGCTTGAAGGTCGGGGTTGCGGTCGTATCGTTCATGTTTCCCTCCGAAACTTGATGGTGCAGGGTACTGCTTATTTCTTGGCGGCGAACAGCGCATCGAGCTGCTGCTCGAAGGCGTGGTAGCCGATACGGTCATACAGCTCCTCGCGGGTCTGCATGCTGTCGATCAGGTTGCGCTGGTGGCCTTCGCGGCGGACCGTCTGGTAGACGTTCTCGGCCGCCTTGTTGGCGGCGCGGAACGCCGACAGCGGGAACAGCTGGATGGCCACGCCGGCCGAGGCCAGTTCGTCGCGGCTGAACAGCGGGGTCGCGCCGAATTCAGTGATGTTGGCCAGCACCGGCACCTTCACCGCATCAACGAAGCGGCGGTAGGTCTCCAGGTCATAGGCAGCCTCGGCGAAGATGCCGTCGGCACCGGCTTCGACGCAGGCGATGGCGCGCTCGATGGCCTTGTCCACGCCGTCCACCTGGATGGCGTCGGTGCGTGCGATCAGGAAGAAGTCCGGATCGGTCTTGGCATCGGCAGCCGCCTTCACGCGGTCGACCATTTCGCCCTGCGAGACGATCTCCTTGCCCGGGCGATGCCCGCAGCGCTTGGCGCCGACCTGGTCTTCGATATGGCAGGCGGCCGCGCCGGCCTTGATCAGCGACTTCACGGTACGGGCGATGTTGAACGCGCTCGGGCCGAAGCCGGTATCGATGTCGACCATCAGCGGCAGGTCGCAGACATCGGTGATGCGGCGCACGTCCACCAGCACGTCTTCCAGGGTGTTGATGCCCAGGTCCGGCAGGCCCAGCGAGCCGGCAGCAACGCCACCGCCGGACAGGTAGATGGCGCGGAAGCCGGCGCGCTTGGCCAGCAGCGCATGGTTGGCGTTGATCGCGCCGATCACCTGCAGCGGCGATTCGGCAGCCAGCGCCTCGCGGAAGCGGGCACCAGCGGAGAAGGGGGTGGAAGCGGTCATGCGGCGATCCAGGTTGAAGGACAGGGAGGTAAGCGCAAGCACCGTGCCAACCTGCAAGCGATTGATTTAACGGGGATGACCGCCCAACCTCGGCGAAACATATGAAACATTGAAACAGATGTATCATGAAACATCGCCACACCCGATCCCCGCGCCATGTACCTGCCCCGCTCGCCCTTGCGCCATGCCGATGCCGACCCCGGCCGCCCGGTGATCTGGACCGTCAGCGTCTCGCGCCTGACCGGCCTGCTGGGCGATGTCATTCCCGAATTCGACCGCCGCGCCCGCATCGAGCAGATCAACCTCGGCTTCGAGGAAGCAGTGGAAGTGATCGGCCAACGCCTGCGCCGCGAGCACTGCGATGTCGTGATCGCTGGCGGCTCCAACGCGGCTTGGCTGCGCGGCCGCCTGGACCTGCCGCTGGTGCCGATCCAGGCCAACGGTTTCGATCTGATGGAAGCACTGGCGCGGGCGCGCCGCATCGCCCCACGCATCGGACTGGTTACCCACGCCAGCGATGTGCCGGTGTTCAGCAGCTTCCAGCAGAGCTTCGGCCTGGACATCGAGCATCGCCGTTTCGTCACCCGCGAAGACGCTCGCGACTGCATCGCCGACCTGCGTGCGAACGGCATCGAGGTGATCGTCGGCACCGGCATGGCCATCGATCATGCCGAACAGGCGGGCCTGCCCGGCGTACTGCTGTACTCGGCCGATTCGGTGCGGCAGGCCTTCGAGCACGCGCTGGAACTGACCCAGACCCTGGCACGCTCGGCGGACGCGCGCCCGGCCGCACGCCGAAGGGCCGCGCCGCGCGCCGACGCGCATGCGCTGCTCGGCGACAGCAACGCGATGGCCGACGTGCGCGCACAGATCGCGCTGTACGCCCCGCACGACAGCACCGTACTGGTCACCGGCGAGACCGGCACCGGCAAGGAACTGGTAGCGCGGCAGCTGCATGCCAGCAGCGGTCGTCGTGGACGCTTCGTCGCGTTGAACTGCGGTGCGATCAGCGAATCGCTGCTGGAGGCAGAGCTGTTCGGCTACAGCGATGGCGCCTTCACTGGTGCGCGGCGTGGTGGTCGCGTCGGCCTGGTCGAGGCCGCCGATGGCGGCACCCTGTTCCTGGATGAGATCGGCGAACTGCCGCTGCCGTTGCAGACCCGCCTGCTGCGCGTGCTGGAAGAACGCGAGGTGCTGCGCGTGGGAGCGACCGAACCGACGCCCGTCGACCTGCGGGTGGTCGCCGCCACCCTGCAATCGCTGGAGCAGCGCACGGCGGCCGGCAGCTTCCGTCGCGACCTGTACTACCGGCTGGCAGCGTTGCGCATCGCGCTGCCCACCCTGCGTGCGCGTCGCGGCGATATCCCGCTGCTGACCACGCACTTCTTCCGCCAGTTGCGCGGCATCGATGCACCGCTGGATGCAGAAGCGCTGGCCCTGCTCAGCGCTGCCGACTGGCCGGGCAATGTGCGTGAGCTGCGCAATCTGGTCGATCGGCTGCGCATCCACTGGCAGCCGGGTGAAGGGCTGATCGATGCCGCGCGACTGCTGCAGCTGGCACCGGAGCTGGTGAACGAAGGCGTCGCGGCACTACCGGTGGAAAGCAACGGCAAGCGACCGCCGCGTGCGCAGCTGGAAGCACTGCTGCAGGAACACCGCAATGACCGCGAAGGCATGGCGCAGGTGCTTGGCGTCTCACGCACCACGCTGTGGCGATGGCTGCGTGCGGAGGGGTTATAACCACCTGTTGCCTGGTGGATGCGAACCGATGTCTGGTGGGTGCGAACCTTGGTTCGCACCGCTCTTCCCATCCACGCATGGCGTGGATCTACTGGCATCGCGGAAGTGCCACACCCGCCTCATCACTGCGCCTTACGGGTACAACAAGCGCTTGCTCCAGCGCCCTTCGGCACCCGCTTCATAGCACCAGCGCTCGTGCAGGCGGAACTGCGCGCCGTACCAGAACTCGATGCGGTCAGGCACCACCCGCAGACCACTCCAGCCGTCCGGACGCGGTACGTCCTTGCCGTCGAAACGTGCCTCGACCTCGGCCACGCGCGCGTCGAACTCCTCGCGCGTGTTCAAGGTCTTCGACTGCAGCGACGCCCATGCGCCGATCTGGCTCATGCGCGGACGGCTGGCAAAATAGGCATCTGCCTCGGCGTCGGCCACCTGCTCCACGCGCCCCTCGATGCGCACCTGGATGCCGGCCTCGCGCAGGCTGCGCCACAGGAACAGCAGCGCTGCCTGCGGATTGGCCTGCAGTTCGGTGCCCTTGTGGCTGTCCAGGTGGGTGTAGAACACGAAGCCGCGCTCGTCGAACGCCTTCAGCAGCACAGTGCGCGCCGATGGCCGGCCCTGCGTATCGGCAGTGGCCACTGTCATCGCATTGGGCTCGACTTCGCGGCTCTGTTTCGCTTCTTCAAACAGGGCGGCAAAGGTCGACAGGGCTTCGGCGTACAGGTCGCTCATGACAGCATTCTTCTCACACGGTTTGGGCTATTGTGGCGGCATGGTCGCTGCTGCGTACATGCCCCAGGTGAAAGGATTCCCCGAAACAGTGGTCGAGCAGGCGCTGGATGACGCGCTGGGCAGCAGTACAGCCGTTCCAGTATTGGCGATCAGCGGCCTGCAGGGGAGCGGCAAATCGACGCTGGCCGCGCAGGTGGTCGCCCGTGCCCAGGCCCGTGGCCTGAACGCCGCAACGCTCTCCATCGACGATGTCTACCTGACCCGCGCGCAGCGCCAGCGCCTGGCCCGGCAGGTGCATCCGCTGTTGATCACCCGTGGCCCGCCGGGCACCCACGACCTGCCGCTGGCGCATGCGGTGCTGGATGCAGTGGCCACACGACAGCCGCTGGCCCTGCCCCGCTTCGACAAACTGGCCGACGAACGCCTGCCAGAGGCGCAGTGGCCGCAGCTCGAGAAGCCGCTGGATCTGCTGGTGTTCGAGGGCTGGTTCCTCGGCACTCCGGCGCAGGACGAGGCCGAACTGGGCCCTCCCCTCAACGCACTCGAGCGCGAGGCCGATGCCGATGGCCGCTGGCGGCGCTGGTGCAACCAGGCGCTGGCCCGCGACTATCCGGCGCTGTGGCAGCGCTGCGACCGTCTGTGGTTCCTGCAGCCCCCGGATTTCTCGGTGGTGCCGCGTTGGCGCTGGCAGCAGGAGCAGAACCTGCAGGCGGCCCAGCCGGGCCGGCATGGCATGAGCCGGCCACAGCTGGAACGCTTCGTGCAGTACTACGAGCGGGTCAGCCGGCAGGCATTGCGTGCGCTGCCGGCCATTGCCGACCGGATGGTAGTGCTGGATGCGCAGCGCCAAGTGCAGGCGCTGCGCTGAGCAGGCTCACTCGACCAGGAAGGTGATCCGCAGGTTCACCCGCCATTCGGTGATCTCACCGTTGCCGTCGGTGACCACCTTGGTCTCGTTGATCCAGGCGCCCTGGATGCCCTTGACCGTCCCGGACACCTTCTTCAATCCGCTGCGCACCGCGTCCTCCACGCTCTTGGGCGAGGACGCATTGATTTCGATGACCTTGGCAACCGACATGGCAGGTACTCCGTCAGGCGCGGGAAACCCCGCAGGAACCTCCACCCTGACGTGAAGAACGTAAAGGCCAAGGCACGGAGGTGTTAGCATCAGAGGGCATGAATCCCGCTCCGAACCTGATCCTGATCGGCCCGATGGGTGCCGGTAAAACCTGCATCGGCCGTCGCCTCGCCGAGCGCTTCACGCTGGACTTCGTCGACGTCGACCAGGCCATCGTCGATGCGACCGGGGCCAGCATCCCCACGATCTTCGAGCATTCCGGCGAGGCCGGCTTCCGCGCCCATGAGCGCCAGGCACTGGCACAGGTGCTGGCCGGCCGTGGCCAGCTGGTGTCCACCGGCGGTGGTGCCGTGCTCGATCCGGACAATCGCGCCCTGATCGCCCGGCGTGGCTTTGTCGTCTACCTGCGGGTCAGCGTCGCGGCCCAGCTGGAGCGCCTGTCACGCGACAAGGCGCGCCCCCTGCTGCAGCGGCCGGACCGCGAACAGGTGCTGCAGGATCTGGCCGCGCATCGCGACCCGCTGTATCGCGAGCTGGCCGATGTCACCCTTGATACCGACCCGTTTACCGCAGCCGATGCGACCGCCCAGCTTGTGCTCAAGCTGGCCACGCACTGGCAGCGACAGGACCCCACTGCATGACTTCCCCTGCCCTGCTGCAGGTCGCCGTTGGCGGCGACCGCCCCTATTCCATCACCATTGGCGCCGGCGCCCAGGCCGAAGGTTCCGCGCTGGCCAGCCATGTACGTGGCCGCCATGTGCTGCTGGTCAGCGACAGCGAGGTTGCGCCGCGCTATCTGGATGCCGTCAAACAGACCCTGCTGGCCGCACGACCGGAGCTGATCGTGGGTGAGCATGTACTGGCTGCCGGCGAAGCCTCCAAGACCCTGGCCGAGTTCGGCTCGGTCATCGAGGCGCTGGCTGCGCTCGGCGCAACCCGCGACGCCTGCGTGTTCGCCCTCGGCGGCGGTGTGGTGGGCGACCTTGCCGGCTTTGCCGCGGCCTGCTGGATGCGCGGCGTCGACTGCGTGCAGCTGCCGACCACGCTGCTGGCGATGGTCGACTCCTCGGTGGGCGGCAAGACCGCCGTGGATATCCCGGCCGGCAAGAATCTGGTCGGCGCGTTCCATCCGCCGCGTGCGGTGATCGCCGATACCCGCGTGCTGGCCACCCTGCCGCCGCGTGAACTGCGCGCCGGCCTGGCTGAAGTGGTGAAGTACGGTGCGCTGGGTGATGCGGTGTTCTTCGAATGGCTGCAGCAGCATGCCGACGCGCTGGCAGCCGGTGAGGACGCAGTGATCGCCGAGGCCATCGCCCGCAGTTGCCGGCACAAGGCGGCGATTGTCGAGCGCGATCCCTTCGAGAAGGGCGAGCGCGCCCTGCTCAACCTGGGGCACACCTTCGGCCACGCCATCGAAACCGAACAGGGCTACTCCGCACCGGGGCGCGATGCGCTCAACCACGGTGAGGCCGTAGCGGTGGGCATGGTGCTGGCGGCCCGGCTATCCACCGATCTGGGCCTGGCCGACGACGCCGATCGCGTGCGCCTGCAGGCGCTGCTTGAACAGCTTGGCCTGCCGGTGGCAATCCCCGCCGGACTTGACCCGCAGGCCCTGCTCGGCCGCATGCGCCTGGACAAGAAAAACGTGGCCGGCCGCCTGCGCCTGGTGCTGTGGCGCGGCATGGGTCGTGCCGAAGTGGTACCGGATGTGGATGAAGCGGCGGTGCTGAAGGTGCTGGGCGCAGGCTGACCGCTTCCGCGTTCGCCGGGCATGGCCCGGCGCTACCGGATTGTGCCGCGGCATGAAGCGCAGCCGAGCGTGGGCTCGGCTCTACAGGTCCGTGCCGCCCCGGGGCGATACAATCGACGCCATGCACGTCCACCTGCAACAACCCGCCGACGGTGCCCAGGCACCGCGCTTCCTGCGCCTGACCCTGGTCCCGGACCTGTTCGGCGGTTGGGAGCTGCTGCGCGAATCCGGCCGCGTCGGCGCCCGCTCGCAGCTGCGGCGCGAGCTGTACCTCAAGGCCGACGAAGCCCGCCACGCCTACGAGAAGGCCCGCGATGCCGAACTGCATCGGGGCTTCCAGATTCTTTCGCACGGCGACTGACTGCGCCGCTGCCCTTTTCGCCCAAGGAATGCCCACTGTGACCAGCCCTCTCCGCAACGATCGCCTGCTGCGCGCCCTGCGCCGTGAACCGGTGGACTGCACCCCCGTCTGGCTGATGCGCCAGGCCGGCCGCTACCTGCCGGAATATCGCGCCACCCGGGCCAAGGCCGGCAGCTTCCTGGCCATGGCCAAGAACCCGGAGATCGCCTGCGAAGTCACCCTGCAGCCGCTGCGCCGCTTCCCGCTGGACGCGGCCATCCTGTTCTCGGACATCCTCACCATTCCCGACGCAATGGGCCTGGAGCTGTACTTCGTCGAAGGCGAAGGCCCGAAGTTCCGCCACCCCGTGCGCGATGAAGCGGCCATCGCCAGGCTGGCGGTGCCGGACATGGAACAGGACCTGGGCTACGTGATGGACGCGGTGCGCCTGATCCGCCGCGAGCTGGACGGCCAGGTACCGCTGATCGGTTTTTCCGGCAGCCCGTGGACACTGGCCTGTTACATGGTCGAAGGCGGCGGCAGCAAGGATTTCGCGCGCATCAAGGCGATGGCGCTGAATCATCCGCAGGCCCTGCACCGTCTGCTGGAGGTAACCACCGACGCGGTGATCGCCTATCTCGGCGCGCAGCGCGCGGCCGGCGCGCAGGCCCTGCAGGTGTTCGACACCTGGGGCGGCGTGCTGTCGCCGGCGATGTACCGCGAGTTCTCGCTGCGCTACCTGCAGCGCATCGCCGAGGGCCTGGAGCGCGGCGAAGGCAGCGAGCGCACGCCGCTGATCCTGTTCGGCAAGGGCACCGGCCTGCACCTGGAAGCGCTGTCGCAGACCGGCGCCGATGCGCTCGGCCTGGACTGGACGCTGGACCTGGATGAAGCACTGCGCCGCACCGGTGGCCGCGTAGCCCTGCAGGGCAACCTGGACCCGACCACGTTGTATGCCTCGCCCGATGCGATCGCTGCCGCGGCCGCACGTGTGCTCGACACCTATGCCGCCGGCAATGGCGGTTCGCGCGAGGGCCATGTGTTCAACCTCGGCCACGGCATGTCGCCGGACATGGACCCGGCCCATGTACAGGTGCTGGTCGACGCGGTGCACGCGCACAGCCAACGCTGAGCATCCCGCATGCGGTCACGGCGCGATGTTGATCGCGCCGTGACCCGCAGTGCGCGATCATGGCGCCCCCACGTTGCACCGGTCACACCCCATGTCCACAGCGCCATCGACCTACACCCGCCAGCGCCCCCTGCTGTGGCTGGTCTCGCTGGCGATCTTCATGCAGATGCTGGACTCGACCATCGTCAACACGGCACTGCCGGCGATGGCGGCCAGCCTCGGGGAAAGTCCCCTGCAGATGCAATCGGTGGTGTTCAGCTACGCGCTGGCCGTGGCCACCTTCATTCCCGCCTCCGGCTGGATCGCCGACCGCTACGGAACCCGTCGCACCTTCCTGGTGGCGATCATCCTGTTCACCCTCGGCTCGCTGGCCTGCGCGATGGCGCAGCAGCTGCACCAGCTGGTGGCGGCCCGCGTATTGCAGGGCATCGGTGGCGCGATGCTGCTGCCGGTCGGTCGCCTGGCGGTGATGCGCTCGGTACCGCGCGAGGACTTCCTGCGTGCAATGAGCTTCATCGCCATCCCCGCATTGGTCGGTCCGCTGATCGGCCCGACTCTGGGCGGCTGGCTGGTCGAAATCGCATCATGGCACTGGGTGTTCCTGATCAACCTGCCGATCGGTGTCATTGGCTTCATCGCCGCGATGAAGATCATGCCCGACCATTACGCCAGCCATCGCACCCGTTTCGACCTGCGCGGCTACGCCATGCTGGCCTTTGCGATGGTGGTGCTGTCGCTGGCGCTGGATGGCATTTCCGGACTCGGCACACCGCACGCGCTGGTGATGCTGATGACCGTGGCTGGCCTGGCTGCACTGGTCGGCTACTGGCTGCACGCGGCAAATTCAACGGCACCGCTGTTTTCGCTGGCGCTGTTCCGCGTGCCCAGCTATCGCATCGGCATTCTCGGCAACCTGTTCTCGCGCATCGGCAGCAGTGCCATGCCGATGCTGATTCCGCTGCTGCTGCAGGTCGGCCTTGGCCTCGGGCCGATGAACGCCGGCCTGATGATGGTGCCGGTGGCGGCCGCGGGCATGGTGTCGAAGAAGCTGGCGGTGAAGCTGGTCGAACGCTACGGCTATCGCCGCGTACTGATGACCAACACCGTACTGGTCGGCCTGGCGATGGCCAGCTTCATCCTGATGACGCCGGGCCAGCACCTGAGCGTGCGCCTGCTGCAGCTGGCCTTCTTCGGCGCGGTCAATTCGCTGCAGTTCACCGTGATGAACACCGTCACCCTGCGCGACCTCGACCGCGAGTTCGCCAGTTCCGGCAACAGCCTGCTGTCGATGGTGATGATGCTCGCCGCCGGCTTCGGTGCGGCGGCTGCAGGCAGCCTGCTGGCCGCGTTCGGCACGCAGCTGGAAGGCCACGGCGCCACGGCGGCGCTGCACGCTACCTTCCTGTGCGTGGGCGCGATCACCCTGACCTCGACGCTGATCTTCTGGCAGCTGCCCGACACCAAGCCGGAGCCGCGCGAGGTCGAGCACGTAGCGGAGTAGTGGGTTCGGCAGGGCTGCGCCCTGCACCTGCAGAGGCCAGAGCAACGGCAACAGCCGAAGCAAAAGCTGGCATTCCGTGGGATGGCGGGGCGGTGTCGGAGTGCGGGGACGCCGTAAATCCGTCCATGGAGGCTTGGCAGCCGCATCCATGCGGCTGACACCCCGCAATCCGACACCGCCCCACCTTCGATAGATTTCTGGTGGCTGATGGATTCACGCCATGCGTGGATGAATCTCTGTCAGATATCGAAATAATTCTGGGGTCAGATCCGTTTTCCATCGGAAAACGGATCTGACCCCAAGAGCCAACACAGAACGCCGTTCCGACAGATCGCGGAAATCTGTCGAAGGCGGGGTGGGTCCGGTTGCGGGGGTGTCCGCGGCATGGATGCCGCGGCCAAGCCTACAGGGACGTATTTACGGCGTCCCCCGCAACCGGACCTACCCCGCCATCCCACGGATAGCCAGCTGTTGCTGTTGCTTCGGCCGTTGCCGTTGCCGTTGCCGTTGCCGTTGATTCGGCAGGTGCAGGGCGCAGCCCTGCCGAACCCCTACCTCCCCAGCACGCGGGCGATCGCTTCCACCAGCAGCTCACCGGTCACCGGCTTGCGCAGGAAACCACCGATGCCCGCCGCTTCCACCTGCTGCTGCAGATCGGGGTCGGTGCGTGCGGTCACCGCCAGCAGCGGCAGCGTGTAGCCCTGGTTGCGCAGATGCTGGGCCAGTTCGAAACCGCTCAGGCCCGGCAGATCCAGATCAAGCAGGCCGACATCGAAATCGCCTGCGCTGATTTCACGCAGTGCAGCCAGCGCGTGGGCGGCGTGGACCACCTCATGGCCACGGGTCGTGAGCAGGCCACACATCACATCGGCTACGGTCGCATCGTCCTCCACCAACAACACCCGCAGCGGTGGCATGTTGACCGCGGCAGCAGCGGCATCGCTGTCGGCACCTCCGTCGCTGGTCGCACCCTGCTGCAGCGGCAACGGCAGGCTGACACCGAAGCAGGTACCGCTGCCCAGTTGGCTTTCCACGCGGATCCGGCCCTGCATGGCCAGTGCCAGCTCGCGGCAGATCGCCAGGCCCAGGCCACTGCCACCGTACTGCGCGGCAGTGCGCGCGCCGTCAGCCTGCTCGAAGCGTCGGAACAACCGTTGCTGCTGTTCCTGGCTGATGCCCGGACCGGTATCGCGCACTTCGAAGTGCAACCCGCGCGGCCCTTCCTCGCAGCGCGCGTGCAGCGTGATGCTGCCGCGGCTGGTGAACTTGACCGCGTTGGACAGCAGGTTGAGCAGGATCTGTCGCACCCGCATCGCATCGCCGGTCGCCTGCATCCCTGCAGGCAACTGGTTGTCGAGGATGAACCGCAGGCCCTTCTGTGCAGCCAGCGGCCCCATCAATGCGGCCAGATCCTGCAGCAGACGATTGAGACCGAACGCATTGGATTGCAGTTCCAGGCGCCCCGATTCGATCCGCGCCAGATCCAGCGCATCGTTGACCAGGTGCAGCAGATGCTCACCCGCATGCCGGATCGACTGGGTATAGCCACGCTGCTGCGGATCCAGCGGCGAGGCCAGCAACAGCTCACTCATGCCCAGCACGCCGGTCATCGGCGTACGGATTTCATGGCCGAGATTGGCGAGGAACCGCGTCTTGGCCGCCGACGCGTGCTCGGCCAGATCCTGCTTGTGCAGAGCGAGCTGGTAGGCGTGCTGGCGCTGCAGCCGGCGCCGGTACAACCAGGCGAACCAGCTGGTCAGCAGCAACGCGATCGAGGCCAGCACCAGCAGGCCGGACAAGCTGCGCCACCATGGCGGCTGCACGTGGAATTCCAGGGTCTGCACCCGCGACCACACGTGGTCGGCCGAGCGCGCCTGCACTTCCAGCCGGTAGGCCCCGGGGGGCAGGCGCGAGAACAGGCGCTCGCCTGCCGGGCCCACCTCGACCCAATCCGGGTCATAGCCGGCCAACCGGTAGCGGTAAGTGTTGGAGGCCGAATCGGCGAAGGACAACAGGCGCGCGACGATACGCAGGTCGCGGTCGCCATCGGCGATCTGCAGCGGCGTGTCATGGGTCAGGTCCAGCAACTGTTCGTTGCGGCGCACCTCCACCCGCTCGATCACCAGCGGCGCACGCCGGGTGGAAGGCCGCACCTGCTCGGGATCGAACACCACCACGCCAGCGGGTGTACCTGCCACCATGCGCCCAGCGGCGGAGGCGATGAGGGTATGTTCGCGGAACTCCTGGCTGGGCAGGCCATCGTGTACCCCGTACAGGCGTACGCTTTCGCCATCGGCACTGACCCGCACCAAGCCGCGGGCACTGGTGGCCCACGCCACGCCCTGTGCGTCGACGACCAGACCGGTAGCGGAAATCGCCGGGTAGCCCTGCTCCGCGCCCACCACCGCCTGCCGTTCCAGTCTGCCCTGGCTCCAGAGGTAGCGCGACAGTCGACCATCCTCGGACAACCAGACCTGCCCGTCCTTGCCGACGTGCAGGGCATACACCGCCGTGGCCGGCGCGCCGGGCACCGGCTGGAAGCGCTGCGCGTCCGGTTGCCATTGCAGCAGGCCACGGCTGCTGGCCAGCCAGATCCGGTCCTGCGGACCGCATTCCACGTCCAGATTGAGCTGACCCGCCTGCAGACCGTCCTGGCCGTTTTCCAGCTGCCGGCGCACGTGCCCGTCCAAGTCGCGCTGCTGCAGGCCCGCCGACAGCATCAACCACAGGCTGTCGCCATCGCAGGTCATCATCGCCTCGATATTGCCTTCCATGGTCGCATCCGCGCCGGAGTCCCGCCCCCAACGCCGCAGTTCGCCACGACGCGGGTCGTAGCGCATCAAAGCGTCGGTCGAGCCCACCCACACCCGTCCCTGCCGGTCTTCGCGCACCGACGTCAGCCAGTGCATGCCGTTGACGAAGGTGCGGTGCTGCTCGATCACGCCCGTGCGTGGATTGAAACGGTCCAGCGCGCCATGGCTGCCGACGGTCCACACGCCACCATTGCTGGAGGGGCTGGTACCCAGCACATAGGAATTGCGCAGCGAGGACGGATCATCCTCCAGCCGCGAGAACACCGAGAACTGCCACCAGCGCGGAAGCAGATGCCACAGGCCCGCATTGGTGCTGGCCAGCCAGATGCCACCTTCGCGGTCCTCATAGGCGCCAGTCCAGTTCGGTCGCACCAGGCCACGGGCGATGGCGCTGTACAGCGGGACGGTCTGGTATCGGCCATCGATGCCCCGGCCCAGGCCGCTGCGTGTATCCAGCCAGTGCCCGCCCTGCTCATCGCGCAGCATCATGCCCAGCACCTGGTCGCCGGCTGGCAATGTCCAGGGCACGGATTCGAAACGGCCATCCGGGCGGCGCACGGAGGCCCCCGCCAGCGTGCTGATCCAGAGGCTGCCGTCGGGTTCGGCAGTCAGTCCATTGATCAACAGGCTGGGCACCAGATCGCTGCCGATGCGTTCGAAATCGGTGCCGGTCCAGCGCGCCACGCCATGCTTGGTGCCGACCCACAGGCTGCCGTCGGCAAGCGTGGCCAGGTACGGCACCGACGCGGCCGGCACGCTGCGCGGGTTGTTCGCTTCGGGCAGGAACCGCTGCAGACGGTCATTGCTGTCCAGCCGGTACAGGCCGCCCTCGTGGGTGCCGAACCAGATCGAGCCATCCGGCGTCGCAGCCAGGCTCCAGACCGTGTTGCTGCCCATCAGTGGCTGGCTGCTGCGGTCGTAGAAGCGCAGCTGTCGGCGATCGGCCGACATCCGCACCAGGCCGGCATTTTCAGTGCCGATCCACAGCTCGTTGCGGGCATCGACCAGTACGCTCCAGATGCGGTTGTCGCGCAGGCCGTCTTCGGAACGCCAGATGCGGTAGTTGCGCCCGTCGTAGCGGGCCAGGCCATCGTTGGTGGCAATCCACAGGTAGCCGTAGCGGTCTTCGGCCATGCGGTTGACGGTGTTGGACGGCAAGCCATCGAATACGGTGACCTGCCGCGGCGAAGGTGGCACCGGCTGCGCGGCAGCGGGCGCCAGGCAGCACAGCAGCAGCATCAGCAGCATCACTGCCCGCAGATACACCACCGATGGCCTCCTCACGCTGCTGTTGATGATGCCCACGTCGTGGGCGTCGGCATGGTAAACCGAAAGTTGCGGGATTCACGCCGCAACATGCCGTACTCAGCTGATGATCTGACGTTTACTGCGCGCCTGGGCAATCGCCGCCACCAGCAGATCGCCGGTCACCGGCTTGCGCAGGAAACCATCGAATCCGGCCGCAAGCACCTGGGTCTCGGCATAGGCGTCCGAGCGCGCGGTAACGGCCACCAGCGGCAGTTCGTAGCCCATCGCGCGCAGCTGGCGGGCGATCGCGGTGCCGTCGAGTGCCGGCAGGTCGAGGTCGAGCAGGCCGACATCGAACCCCTCGGTGGATATCTCCGACAGTGCCCCCAGGCCATGCAGCACGTGCACCACCTCATGGCCACGGCCGCGCAGCAGGCCGGCAATGACCTCGGCAACGGTTGCGTCGTCCTCGACCAGCAGGATGCGCAGTGCAGGCAGCGTCGGCGACGCTGCCTCGCCAGGGCTGGAGGCCTGCTGCCGGCTCCATGGCAGCGGCAGCCGCACGGCGAAACGTGCGCCGCGCCCCGGCTGGCTGTCGACATCGATGCGGCCGCCCATCGCCACCGCCAGCTCCTGGCAGATCGCCAGACCCAGCCCGCTGCCGCCATAGCGTGAGGCGGTACGCGGGCCATCGGCCTGTTCGAAGCGGTGGAACAGGCGCTGCTGCTGCTCGGTATTGATGCCTGGCCCGCTGTCGCTGACCTCGAAGGTCACCGCGCCGCCGTCCTCGTCCAGGCGTGCCGCCAGACCGACATGACCGCGCTCGGTGAATTTGATCGCGTTGCCCAGCAGGTTCAGCAGGATCTGGCGGACGCGCATCTCATCGCCACTGACGCAGATCGGGCCTGGCAGTGCATCCCCGCGCTGGAAAGCCAGCCTGCGCTGTTGTGCCATCGGCTGCATCAGTGCCTGCACCTGGTCCAGCAGTCCGCCCAGGTCGAACGGCCGGATGTCCAGTTCAAGCCGGCCGGCCTCGATCCGTGCCAGGTCCAACGCATCGTTGACCAGCCGCAGCAGATGACTGCCGGCCTGCTGGATCGAGCCGGCATAGCTGCGCTGCACCGGGTCCAGTTCGGTGGCCAGCAGCAGCTCGCTCATGCCCAGTACGCCGGTCATCGGCGTGCGCACTTCGTGGCCCAGGGTCGCCAGGAAGCGGCTCTTGGCCTGCGATGCCTGCTCGGCGATCTGCTGCTTGTGCACCGTCAACTGCCACTGCTGGCGCCGCCGCAGCCGCCTGCGGATCGACCACAGCAGTGCCAACAGCAACAGCGAGCCGAGCATCACATAGCCGAAGATCGCCATGCCGCTGCGCCACCAGGGCGGCAATACCTTGATGTGCAGCTGCTGCGAGGGTGTCCACGGGCCACTGGCCGATGCGGCCTGCACCTCGATCGAATAGGCCCCGGGCGGCAGTCGCGACAACGTCCGCTGGCCATCCCCGCCCTGTTCCACCCAGTTCTGGTCGTAGCCCTCCACGCGGAACCGGTAGCGGTTGCCCTGTGGGTTGGCATAGGACAGCAGCCGCGCATCGATCTGCAGGTCACGGTCGTCGGGCCCCAGCAACAGCAGGCCGGAGGTCGGCAAGGGCTGCCAACCGCGCGCATCATCGCGACGCACGCGCACCTGCGCGATCACCAGCTGCGACGGTGGCAGTTCGACATCCGCAGCATTCGGGTCGAAACCCACCATGCCGGTCTGGGTAACGGCCAGCACCCGCCCATCGGCATCGATCGCCGGTGGGCGTCCGGTGAACTCGGCATCGAGCAGGCCGTCGCGCTCATTGAAGATCTGCAGGCGACGCTGTTTCGGATCCCAGCGCAGCAGGCCACGGGGCGTCGTCGCCCACAATTGTCCGTTCGCGGCAAGGGCCAGCCCTCCCATGCTGACCGGCGGCACGCCGGCGCCGGCATCGACGCGCTGGATCAGGCGCAGGCTGAGGCCATCCCACTGGTAGCGTTCAAATGCGCCCTGGCGTGCGATCCACATCTGCCTGGGATCGATCCACACCAGATCGTAGATCGGGCCCCTGGAAACGCCGGGTACCGCCTCGAAGCGGTCACCCTGCTCGCGCATGATCCCCGTTTCCCCCATCACCCAGGCCCGCCCCGTGGCATCGAAGCGGATCTGTTCGACCGGTGCATCGGTATCACCACGCAGCATGGCGCCATCGAAACTGCGCAACAGGCGACCCTCGGCACTGCGCTGCTGCAGGCCCAGATTCATCACCGACACCCAGACCGTGCCATCAGGCGCCTGCCGCATCAGATCGATCCGCTGTCGCAGGTCGGAGCCGCCGCCGATGCGCCAGTCGCGCAGCGCGCGGGTGGCCGGGTCATACACGCTGATGCGTCCCGCGCGCCCCAGCCACAGCCGCCCATCGGGACGTGGCAGCACCGACCACACCGCGCCACCGCCCAGCTCGCGCTCGCTGGCCAGCAGGCTCAACGTCCCCTGCGCATCGATCTGGTAGACACCGTGCGCAGAACCGACGTAGTAGCTGCGACCATCGCTGGCGGCACTCAGCAGGTACTGGCTGTCCAGCGGCTTGCCATCGAACTGGTACCAGGTCGAAAAGCGCCGCCAGTCTGGTGGAAGGTAGGCCAGGCCCTGGGTCAGCAGCGCGACCCAGAGCCCTCCCTCATGATCCTGCAGCAGGTCGAGCACGCCACTATGGCCCGTCAGGAAGCCGCTGCCACGGTCGCCTTCCAGTTTGCGCAGCACCTGACCGTCACCGCGCAGCAGGCCATCGGAGGTTCCCGCCCAATAGCCTCCGCGGCTGTCGGGCAGCACCAGTGCCGAACGCAGGCCGGCGCTGTCGGCCCAGGCCGGTCGCGTTACCCGATCCTGCGCATCGACGCGATACAGGCCTTCATTCTGTGTGCCGACCCATATTGCGCCATCGGCATCGCGGCTCAGCCGCAGCACGCTGACGGCCGCCAGTTCGCGCGGCGCCACGACGTCGAAGGCATGGCCGTTCCAACGCGCCAGGCCGGATTCGGTTCCCACCCACAGCCGTCCCTGCGCGTCGACCAGGCTGCTGTAGATCGTGTTGCTCGGCAGTCCGCCGGGCTGCGCCGGATCATGCTGGAAATGGCGCAGCGAGCCGTCTTCGCCGAAGCGGCAGACTCCATGACTGCTGCTGCCGACCCACAGCGCATCCTCGGCATAGGCCAGCGTCCAGAACTGTCCCTGGCAGCCCTCAGTGACGGAATCGAAGGTCTTGAAGCGCTCGCGGTCGGCATCCAGGCGGGCCAACCCCTTGCCGTTGATGCCGACCCATACCCGGTCGAGCGGGTCGACCAGCAGCGTTTCGATCTCGTTGCCGGGCAGCGAATCCGGTTGCGCCGGGTCGTGCTGCCACACCCGCAGTTCCCCACCGTCATAGCGGGCCAGGCCGCCGTCGGTGGCAGCCCATACATGGCCCTGACGGTCTTCGGCCAGCGCGACCACCATGCGCGAGGGCAACCCCTCGGCCGCGCCGAAACGGCGCAGGCGCGGTGTTTCACCAGCCATGTCCAAGGTCGCGGCTGCCGCGGAAAGCGCCAACAGCACCAGACCTGCTCCTGCAATGCCTTGGCACCACCGGCGCCAGCCGCTCGTCATCCTGAACCCCCTGTCCTGTGCCGATTGTCACACAGGGCTGCAGCCATCGCTGCAACAGCCTGTTTCCGGCCACATCGACACCACGAACTGTTGCAGCCATGCACACAGCGTTGCGCGAAGGCTATGGGTATGATCGAACAGTCTTTTTCCCGGAGTCCACCGCCGATGCGCCACTGCCTGGCCCTGCTGCCGATGCTGCTTGCCGTCGCCCCCGCCTGGGCAGGCAACGATGCCTACCGCATCGATCCGGTGCACACCCGGGTGCTGTTTGCCATCGACCATGCCGGCTATTCGCAGGCGCTGGGTACGATCTCCGGAAGCCAGGGCCAGCTGCAGTTCGATAGCGACAACTGGCACGATGCGACACTGGACGTCGAGATTCCGGTAGCACGACTGGACCTTGGCGATGCCAAGTGGAACCAGGCCACGCTGGCGCGCAGCCTGCTCGACGGCGAACGCTTTCCCACCGCCCGCTTCGTTTCCCACCATGTCGAACCGGTCGACGCGAAACGTGCCCACGTGACCGGTACCCTGACCCTGCGCGGGGTCAGCCAGGAAGTCACGCTGGAGGTGACCTTGAACCAGGTCAAACGCTATCCGCTGCCGCCGTTCCGGCGTACTGCGGGCTTCTCCGCCACCACGACACTGAGCCGCCGAGCCTTCGGCATCACCGCCTGGCCGGGCGTGATCGGCGATGCGGTGCAGGTGCGGATCGAGGCTGAAGCCACGCTCGACCGCAGCGATTCTCCGGGAACTCCCGCGCCCCAACCCCACTCCGACAGCCAGACGGCCACCAAGGACCCTTCATGACCGCCAAGAACACCCCCGCCGCCTGGGGGAGTGTCAGCCAGACCCTGCACTGGCTGATCGCATTGCTGATTCTCGCCCTGGGCATCGTCGGCCTGACCATGGGCGAACTGCCGAAGACGCCCAAGTATTTCTGGGTCTACACCGCGCACAAGTCGATCGGCATCACCGTGCTGGCACTGGTGGTGCTGCGCCTGGGCTGGCGCCTGTATGCCGGTGCCCCCAAGCCGGTACCGGGCGTACCGAGCTGGCAGGAGCGCATCGCCAGCGCCACCCATGTGCTGCTGTATGTGCTGATGTTCGCCATCCCGTTGTCGGGCTGGATATACGACTCGGCCAGCGGCCTGCGTCCGTTCCGCTGGTTCGGTCTGGTCGAAGTGCCCAAGCTGAGCGGACCGGACCCGCAGGTCGTGGCGGTTTCCCATGCCCTGCACGAATACGGCTTCTGGCTGTTGATCGCGGTGGTACTGGCCCATGCCGGTGCTGCCTTCTACCACCACCTGTTCCAGCGCGATGCCACCCTGTCCCGGATGTTGCCGCGTGGCTGGCTCGCCTCTCCCCAGAAGGACTGACCGATGACCCTGAAACTGACCACCCCGGCCGCCGTGGCCGCCGCCCTCGCCGGCATGCTGGCCACCGCACCGGTGCTCGCCGCCGATTACGCCCAGGCGCCAGGTGCCGGTTCGTTCCTGGCCTTTGCCACCAAGTACGACGGTGAAGTGTTCACCGGCAGCTTCCCGGGCTTCGCCACCAAGCTCAGCTTCGACCCGGCCAATCCGGCTGCGGGTTCGCTGGACGTGGTGATTCCGCTGGCCGGCGCCAAGAGCGGCAACAGCGACCGCGACTCCACCCTGCAGGGCGCGGACTTCTTCAACGTCGGCAAGTTCGCTACCGCACGCTACACCGCCAAGGGTTTCCGCGCGCTCGGCAACGACCAGTTCGCCGCCGATGGCACGCTGGAACTGCGCGGCGTCAGCAAGCCGGTCACCTTCACCTTCACCTGGAAGCCCGGCGCACAGCCGGTGCTGACCGGCAAGGCGACGGTCAAGCGCCTGGACTTCGGTGTCGGCGGCGGCGACTGGGCCGATACCAAGACCATCCCGGACGAAACCGCCATCAGCACCATCGTGAAGTTCGACGCGAAATAAGACGCCCTGGCGTCCGCGGTAGCGCCGGGCCATGCCCGGCGGCTTCCCCCGATGGCCGCGCTACGCGCTCGCCGGGCATGGCCCGGCGCTACCTGCCCGCGGCCAACCAGGCCTGCACCGCAGCCGCATCAAACGGCCAGTCCAGCTCGCGCCCGCCGGTCTCATCACGCAGCACCGGCACCCGCGCCCCATAACGCGCCTCCAGCGCCGGCTGGTCATCGAGGAACACCGATTCGAACTCGGGCGCCCGCGCCTTGGCCAGTTCGGCCAGGGCCATGTCACACAGATGGCAGTCGTCACGCTGGAACAGGGTCAACACCGGGGTTTGCTCCCTTGGCGGAAATGCTGCGCCGCAGTCATGGAAGTGCGGCGTGAACCGCTAGAATAGCGGTCTCTCCCGGTACCCGCAGTACGGCAACCATGGCTGTCAGCACGTTCGACGTTTTCAAGATCGGCATTGGCCCGAGCTCCTCGCACACCGTCGGGCCGATGAGGGCCGCCGAGCGCTTCATCCATCGCTGGCTGCTCGACCCGGGCAAGCTGGGGGAGGTCGCGCGCATCCGTGCCGACGTGTACGGCTCGCTGGCGCTGACCGGCCGCGGCCACGGCACCGACAAGGCGATCCTGCTGGGCCTGGAAGGGCAGCGTCCGAACCTGATCGACCCGGACATCATTCCGTCCACGCTGGAGCGCATCCGCAGCAGCAAGCGCATCATGCTGATGGGCCAGCACGAGATCGCCTTCGACGAAAAGCGCGACCTCGGCCTGAACAAGCGGCAGAAGCTGCCCTACCACACCAACGGCATGCGCTTCACCGCGTACAACGCCGATGACGAAGTGCTGGCCACCCGCGATTACTACTCGGTGGGCGGTGGCTTCGTGGTCAACCAGGACGATGCGGCCGATGACCGCATCGTGCCGGACGAAACGCCGTTGCCCTACCCGTTCAAGAGCGGCGACGAGCTGTTGGCGCAGACCGCACGCAGTGGCCTGAGCATCGCCCAGTTGATGTTCGAGAACGAGAAATGCTGGCGCAGCGAGGACGAGATCCGCGACAACCTGCGCGAGATCTGGAGCGCGATGCAGGCCTGCGTGGCGCGTGGCATCCGTGAGGAAGGCGTGCTGCCGGGTGGACTGAAAGTGGGCCGCCGCGCACCGGCGCTGTACCGCGAACTGTCGTCGAAGCCGGAAGCAGCGATGCGCGATCCGCTGACCACGCTGGACTGGGTCAACCTGTACGCGCTGGCCGTGAATGAAGAGAACGCCGCCGGTGGCCGTGTGGTCACCGCACCCACCAACGGCGCGGCGGGCGTACTGCCGGCGGTGCTGCACTACTTCGACCGCTTCTGCCCCGGCGCGAACGAACAGCGGGTGTTCGACTTCCTGCTGACCTCGGCGGCGATCGGCATCCTGTACAAGGAAAACGCCTCGATCTCCGGCGCCGAAGTGGGCTGCCAGGGTGAGGTCGGCGTTGCGTGTTCGATGGCCGCCGGTGGCCTGGTCGCGGCGCTCGGCGGCAACCCGAGCCAGATCGAGAACGCGGCGGAAATCGGCATGGAGCACAACCTGGGCCTGACCTGCGACCCGATCGGCGGCCTGGTGCAGATTCCATGCATCGAGCGCAACGCGATGGGTGCGGTGAAGGCGATCAACGCCTCGCGCATGGCCATGCGCGGCGACGGCAAGCACAAGGTGTCGCTGGACAAGGTCATCAAGACCATGCGCGATACCGGCCGCGACATGCAGGACAAGTACAAGGAAACCAGCCGCGGCGGGCTGGCGGTGAACGTCATCGAGTGCTGATGATTGGCGCAGCCAGGCATGGCCTGGCGCTACTGTGCAGCCGGGCATGGGCTCGGCTCTACACCGGACGGCGTCGTCACCGCTTTGCGGTTAGGCTCGGGCATCCCCTGCTCCGGAATGTCCCATGCGTGTGATCGCTGCTGCCCTGCTTGCCTGCGTTCCGTTGTCCGTTCTCGCTGCGCCAACCTACGGGCCGCGGCTGGAAGGGTTCGATTACGGCTATCCGGTGAAGACCTTTGTGCTGGAATCGCAGCACCAGCCGCTGGAAATGGCCTATCTGGATGTCGCGCCGAAGAAGAAGCCGATCGGCGTGGTGGTGCTGCTGCATGGCAAGAACTTCTGTGCAGCGACCTGGAAGGAGACGATCAAGCCACTGGTGGCTGCAGGCTACCGGGTGATCGCACCGGACCAGGTGGGTTTCTGCAAATCGAGCAAGCCCGAGCGCTACCAGTATTCATTCGGGCAGCTGGCCGACAACACCCATGCGTTGTTGCAGCAGCTGCAGCTGGGTGACGTGCCGGTGCATGTGGTCGGTCATTCGATGGGCGGCATGCTGGCCATCCGCTATGCGCTGATGTATCCGCAGGAACTGCGCAGTCTGTCGCTGGTCAATCCGATCGGGCTGGAGGACTGGAAGGCGCTGGGCGTGCCCTGGCGCAGCGTGGACGCGTGGTATGCCGGCGAAATGAACATCAGCTATGACAGCATCCGCCGCTACCAGCTGGACGTGTACTACGACGGCAAGTGGAAGCCGGCGTACGAACCGTGGGCGCGCATGCAGTCAGGCATGTACGAAGGCCCGGGCAAGCAGCAGGTCGCCTGGAGCCAGGCGTTGACCTCGGACATGGTGTTCAACCAACCCGTCGTCCATGAACTGAAGAACCTGCAGGTGCCGACCACCTTGTTCATCGGCCAGAAGGACCGCACGGCGATCGGCCGTGACCAGGCATCACCCGAACTGAAGGCGACGCTGGGCAACTACCCGGCACTGGGCAAGGCGGCAGCGGCGGCGATACCCGGCTCGACCCTGGTCGAGTTCGCGGCACTGGGCCATTCGCCGCAGGTGCAGGACCCGAAGCAGTTCAATGCGGCGTTGTTGAAGGCACTCAAAGCGCGCTGACGTTCCATGACCGCCGGGCATGGCCCGGCGCTACCAGGATCGGTGTGGGTAGCGCCGTTCCATGCCCGGCGAGCGCAGCGGCGGCTGGGGTCAACCCACGATCCGCAACACATCATCCAGCAGCGCCGCTGCGGTCACTTCCGCACCCGCGCCCGGCCCCTGGATCAACAGTGGCTGCGCGCGATAGCGATCGCTGTGGATGGCCACGCGGTTGTCGGTGCCCGCGCCCTGCGCCAGCGGATGGTCGGCCGCCAGCTCACGCAGGCCTACCTGCGCCCCCCCGCCATCAACGCGCCCGACAAAACGCAGCACCCGACCGTTTGCACGCGCTTGCTGCCAACGCGCCTGCAGCGGTGCGTCCAGCTGCTCCAGCGCGTTCACTGCATCTTCCAGCGACAACGCCGCCAGCGTATCCGGCACCAGTGAATCGACCTGCACCTGCGAAGCGTCCAGCGCCAAGCCGCTGCTGCGCGCGAGGATCAACAACTTGCGGCGCACATCCTCGCCGGAGAGATCCAGTCGCGGGTCCGGCTCGGTGTAGCCCGCCGCCAGCGCTTCACGCACCGCTGCCGAGAACGGTGACTGGCCGTCATAACGATTGAACAGCCACGCCAGCGAGCCGGAGAGCACGCCCTCGATGGCATGGATGTGGTCACCACCGGCAACCAGCGCACGCAGGCTGCTGAGCAACGGCAGGCCGGCACCAACGGTGGCACTGTCGCCATAGCGCGCACCGCTGTCGGCGCAACGGTCGGCGATGGCCTGCGCACGCGACAGGTGCGCACCACGGCCAAGCTTGTTGGCGGTCACCACGTGCACGCCGCGCGCCAACCACTGCACATGGCGCGCCGCTACATCTTCACTGGCGGTGGCATCGACCACCACGTCACCACGCTCCAGCCCTTCGGCGCTGGCCCAAGGCGGCGAACTCTGCCCATCGCGCGGCGCACGGCGTGCCAGTTCCAGCGGCAACGCCAGATCACGGTCGATCGCCAGCGCCGTGCGCGAATTGGCCAGCCACTGCACGCTGGGCAACTCCAGCCCGCGTGCCTGCAGCGCCTGGTAGCGCTGTACGAAGGCCGAACCGACGGTGCCGGTTCCGAGCAGCGCCAAGCGGCCGGTACCCAGCAGCGGAATCTCGACAGGCAAAGCGCTCATGCGTCTGCCACCTGTTTGCCACGCGCCACCGCATCGATCACCGCCTCCGCACGCGCCAGTGCAGCACCCAGATCCGCCAGCAGGTCACGCTCGCCTTCGATGCCGACCGACAGCCGCAGCAGGCCTTCGCTGATGCCCGCAGCGGTGCGTGCTTCGGCCGTCATCGCCGCATGGGTCATGGTTGCCGGATGCGCGATCAGGCTCTCAACGCCCCCCAGCGACTCGGCCAGCGTGAAGTAGCGCAGGCCATCGACAAACGCGCGCACAGCGGCATGCGGATCATCGCCGGCACAGCTGGCCAGTTCGAAGGACAGCATCGCGCCGAAACCACTCTGCTGCCGGGCGGCAACGGCGTGGCCCGGATGATCGGCCAGGCCCGGGTAGTAGACCTTGGCCACCGCCGGATGCGCATCAAGCAGTGCCACGATCGCGGCGGTGTTTTCCTGGTGCGCGCGCAGGCGTGCATCCAGCGTGCGCAGGCCGCGCAGGGTCAGGAACGCATCGAATGGCGAACCGGTGAGACCCAGTGCGTTGCCCCACCACACCAGCTGTTCGTGCACGGCGGGATCGCGGGCAATCACCGCACCACCGACCACGTC
Organism: Stenotrophomonas sp. PA-6-5C; assembly: GCF_021605635.1. Classification (NCBI taxonomy): domain Bacteria; kingdom Pseudomonadati; phylum Pseudomonadota; class Gammaproteobacteria; order Lysobacterales; family Lysobacteraceae; genus Stenotrophomonas; species Stenotrophomonas sp. PA-6-5C. Next base: position 20,288 of record NZ_WKEE01000013.1, on the reverse strand, counting down.
GCTGTGGCCGTTGATGTACTTGGTGGTGGAGTGCAGTACCACGTCCGCACCGAACGACAGCGGTTGCTGCAATGCCGGCGACAGGAACGTGTTGTCGACCACCACCAGCGCTCCGGCCTTGTGCGCGGCATCGATCACGAAGCGCAGGTCGGTGATGCGCAGCAGCGGGTTGGACGGCGTTTCCACCAGCACCAGCTTCGGCTGCGTGGCCAGCGCCTGGGCCAGCGCGCGTGGGTCGGTCAGGTCGGCGGTGACCAGTTCGAAATGGCCCTTCTTCGCCAGCGCGTTGAACAGGCGCCAGCTGCCGCCGTACGCATCATGTGGCACCACCAGGGTATCGCCCGGCTGCAGCAGTGCGTTCAGCACCAGGTTGATCGCGCCCATGCCGGTCGCCGTGACCACGCCGCCGGCGCCGCCTTCCAGTTCGGCCAGCGCTTCGCCCAGCAGGTCGCGCGTGGGATTGCCACTGCGGGTGTAGTCGTACTGGCGCTTGTTGCCGAAGCCTTCAAAGCTGAAGTTCGACGACAGCACGATCGGCGGCGTGACCGCGCCGTGGGCGGTGTCCCGATCGATGCCGGCGCGGACGGCGGCGGTGGTGCGACAACAGGACGGTTCAGCGGCGTGCAGGCTCATGCGGACTCTCCAGAAGTGCGGAAGGCGGTGGCGAGGATCGCGTCGATGCGATCGGTTTCTTTCAGGAAGGCGTCGTGGCCGTATGGCGAGCGCAGCACGCGCAGGCTGCCGCGCGGGCCCAGTCCCTCGACCAGCCCGACCAGGTCGGCAAGCGGAACCAGGCGGTCGCCTTCAACGGCAACCACCACGGTCGGCGGCAGGATCGCGCTCGGGTCCACGCGGTGCAGGTCGATCGACTCGGACAGGCGCAGGTAGGCATTGACCGGCGTGCGCGCCACGTACTGCGCGCCAGCGGCGTCGAGGTAATCTTCGGCGGCGACACGAACGCGGCCATTGACCACTTCCGGTGCTGCGTCGAAGCGCTCGCCGAATTCTTCCGGCGTGCGATAGCTGAGCATCGCGAACTGGCGGGCCAGCGCCAGGCCGTGGTCTTCGCCACACTGCAGCTGGCCCAGCGCCACGGCACGGCGCTGCAGCGCGCGCCAGGCGGCGGCATATGGATGCGGGCGATGCGCGCCGCTGACCAGCACCAGCTGCCGGACCCGTGCACGGTGGCGGATCGCCAACTGCTGGCCGACCAGCGCGCCGTAGGAATAGCCGACGAACGCCTTCAGCGCGCGGATGCCGAGGTGGTCCAGCAGCAGTGCCAGCGCATCGGCCTGGTCGGCGGTATCGATCGGCACATCCAGTGCGCCGTCGGCCCCGATGAAATCGAACGCGAGCACACGCAGCTGCTGCGGATCCAGTGCGCGGCCGCTGCCGACCAATCCTTCGGCCCAGCCCTTCTCGGTGAACTGCGCATTGGAGGCCACATGGCGGTGCGCGGAAATGCCGCCGGCCAGCACCACCACCGGTGCGTTGACCGGACCGACCCATTCATAGCGCAGGCGCACCGGGCAAGGGCCGGCATGACGCATCGACAGCACGGCGGCGAACTCGCCGCGCTCGGCGTGCACGCGGTCATCGACCGGCACGCTGACGGGGACAAAGGGTTCGGGGCGAAGCACGGTGCTGGTGGCGAAGCTCATGGCGGGTTCCGGTAGGGAAATCGGCCATCGAGCCTTCGCGGGGCTCGCGTTCGAAATGCACGTGGTGTGCAGGTTCGAACCATCTTTCGGTGGACGCCACGGTCCCCGCAGGATTTGGCACCTACGCAGGCGCTTTCGCGTCTGCGGGCTGCCCCGGCTTCAAAGGGCCTGTCCCTCTGCCGGTCTCGATGGTGGAGCCACGATGCCAGTCCTTTCCGGGCATGTCAATCCCTTCATGCGGATAAAGAGATGAATGAGTGCGAAAGCCCCCACCCTTCCCCCATCCCGGCAGCTTGCGTAGAGTCCCGGCGGTCCATGTCGCTGGAGCCGTCGATGCGCCGCTTGCCCCTGTCCTGCCTGCTGCTGCCCCTGTTGGCGAGCGCCTCCGCGAACGCCGCCGACTGGCGCCAAGGCTGGGGACTGGTACCGAAGACGCCAGCCGCGCCCACGTACGACGCCACGCCGCAAGCGGCGCCGACGGCCCGCCTGCGGCTGCAGCCGATCGGCGACCAGTGGCAGGCACGGATCGACAACCCGCTGTCCGGCCCGGTGCAGATCGAGCTGCGCGCCGCCCCCGGCACGCAGGTGGAGGGCCTGCCGCTGCAATCACTGGTGCAGGCCACCGGCAGTCTGGTGGTGGGCCACCTTCCCTCCCCTTCCAGCGGCAAGGCACTGGACCTTCGCCTGCAGTCGGTGCCGGGCAATCCGGCCGCGCGCGCCGAAGACGTCGCCTATCGCCTGCCCTTCGAGGCTGTCCAGCTGCGCGTGGACCAGGCCCCACAGGGTCGGTTCAGCCATGATGACGAGGAGAACCGCGACGCCATCGACTTTGCCCTGCCCGAAGCAACGCAGGTCCTGGCTGCCCGCGAGGGCACGGTGATGCAGGTACAGGACGGTTTCCGCGGCAATGGCCTGGATCGTGAACGCGATGCCGGACGCGCCAACTTCGTTCGCATCCTGCACAGCGACGGCAGCATGGCGATGTACGCCCACCTGCAGGCCGGCGGCATGCGGGTCCGTCCTGGCCAGGCCGTGCAGGCGGGCCAGCCGATCGGCCTGTCCGGCAACAGTGGCTACAGCACCGCCCCGCACCTGCACTTCGTGGTGCAGCTCAACCGGGGCATGGGCCTGCGCTCGGTGCCGGTGCGCATCCTCGCCCCGCAGGGCGAATTGCACTTCGCCCGCGAGGGCAGCGGCGACGCCAGCGCCGGGCGCTGACCCGCCGACGCCGGCAGGCCGGTATAATCGGGCGCTTATCTCTTTGAAAAGCGCCCCGTGCGGGCGCCACTGCCATGTCCGAAGTCGCCACCGAAGCGTCGCGTCGCCGCACGTTCGCCATCATTTCCCACCCTGACGCCGGCAAGACCACGTTGACCGAAAAGCTGCTGCTGTTCGGCGGCGCGATCCAGATGGCCGGCTCGGTGAAGGGCCGCAAGGCTGCCCGCCACGCCACCTCGGACTGGATGGCGCTGGAAAAGGAGCGCGGCATCTCCGTCACCTCCTCGGTGATGCAGTTCCCGTACGAAGGCAAGATCATCAACCTGCTCGACACCCCGGGCCACGCCGACTTCGGCGAGGACACCTACCGCGTGCTGACCGCGGTGGACTCGGCGCTGATGGTGATCGACGTGGCCAAGGGCGTGGAAGAGCGCACCATCAAGCTGATGGAAGTGTGCCGCCTGCGCGACACCCCGATCATGACCTTCATCAACAAGCTCGATCGCGAGGGCAAGGAGCCGATCGACCTGCTGGATGAGGTTGAAAGCGTGCTCGGCATCCAGTGCGCACCGGTCACCTGGCCGATCGGCATGGGCCAGCGCCTGAAGGGCGTGGTCCACCTGATCACCGGCGAAGTGCACCTGTACGAACAGGGTCGCAACTTCACCCGTCAGGATTCGACCATCTTCCCGTCGATCGATTCGCCCGGGTTGGCCGAGAAGATCGGCGAGCGCATGCTGGCCGATCTGCGCGACGAACTGGAACTGGTGCAGGGCGCCAGCCACCCGTTCGACCTGCAGGCCTATCGGGCGGGCAAGCAGACCCCGGTGTTCTTCGGTTCGGGCGTGAACAACTTCGGCGTGCAGCCGCTGCTGGACTTCTTCGTCGAGCACGCGCCGTCGCCGCAGGCACGCTCCACCACCGGCCGCGACGTCGCCCCGCAGGAGCCAAAGCTGACCGGCTTCGTTTTCAAGATCCAGGCCAACATGGATCCGCAGCACCGTGACCGCGTGGCGTTCATGCGTGTCTGCTCAGGCCGGTTCACTGCCGGCATGAAGACCCTGCACGTGCGCACCGGCAAGGACATGAAACTGGCCAATGCACTGACCTTCATGGCCAGCGACCGTGAAATCGCCGCCGAGGCGTGGCCGGGCGATGTGATCGGCATCCACAACCACGGCACCATTTCCATCGGTGACACCTTCACCGAAGGCGAAGCGATCACCTTCACCGGCATCCCCAACTTCGCCCCGGAACTGTTCCGTCGCGCCCGCCTGCGCGATCCCCTCAAGCTCAAGCAGCTGCAGAAGGGCCTGGCACAGTTGTCCGAGGAAGGTGCGACCCAGTTCTTCCGTCCGTTGACCAGCAACGACCTGATCCTGGGCGCCGTCGGCGTGCTGCAGTTCGATGTAGCCGCGTACCGCCTGAAGGACGAATACGGCGTGGAAGCCACCTTCGAGCAGGTCAGCGTGACCACGGCGCGCTGGGTCCATTGCAGCAACGAGAAGAAGCTGGAGGAGTTCCGCGAGAAGAATGCGCTGAACCTGGCCCTCGACGCCGCCGGCCACCTGGTCTACCTGGCGCCGACCCGGGTCAACCTGCAGCTGGCGCAGGAACGCGCGCCGGATGTGCGTTTCTCGGCAACCCGGGAAGCCGCGCATACGGTCACCGGCAACTGATTGCAGCGACCATACGGTGGCGGGGGTGCACGCGCCCGCCATCGCGGCGATGATAGGGGGGTGCGGGTCCCCCTCCCTGCAGACGATGCCCATGCCATGTCCACGACTTCCGCTGTTTCGATCCGTGAAGAAATCGCCAGCGCCCTGACCCACGGGCTGGGCGCGGTGCTTGCCCTGGCCGCCAGCGCGGTACTGATCACCCTGGCCGCGATCTACGGCGATGGCTGGCAGCTGGCCAGCGCGATCGTGTTCGGCATCGCCCTGCTGCTGCTGTACACCGCCTCCACGCTGTACCACGCCATCCAGCACCCGCAGGCCAAGGGCCGCCTGAAGGTGTTCGACCATTGCGCGATCTATGTGCTGATCGCCGGCACCTATACCCCGTTCACCCTGATCGGCCTGCGCGGCCCCTGGGGCTGGGGCATGTTCACCGCGATCTGGGCGCTGGCGCTCGGCGGCGTGGTGTTCAAGCTGTTCTACACCGGCCGCTTCAAGGTGCTGTCCACGGTGATCTACATCGCCATGGGCTGGTTGGTGGTGGTGGCGATCAAGCCGATGTGGGCCTCGATCGATGGCGGCACCCTGGCCTGGCTGTTCGGCGGCGGCCTGTCCTACACGCTGGGCACCTACTTCTACCACCGCGAATCCATCCCCTATTCGCATGCGATCTGGCATCTGTTCGTGATCGGTGGCAGCGTCTGCCACTTCGTCGCAGTGACCCGACAGGTGCTGTGACCCTCGATCAGCGGTAGCGCCAGGCCCTGCCTGGCAAGCAGGCGTGCACTCTGCACACCATGCACATGATCGCTTCGCGCCCCGTCCACCCCGACGGGGCAACCATGGCAGCGTGAATGCTGCCTCTGCTCCTGCTGCTCCCAAGGCGTCGCGCTGGCGCCTGCGTCGCCCCGGTCCACGTGGGCAGCGCTGGCTCGCCGTGCTGGTATTCCTGTTCGCGGCAATCCTGATCCTCATTGCCCTGTGGGACTGGAACTGGTTCAAGGGCCCGGTGGAACGTGCGGTGCAGGCCCGTACCGGGCGCGCCCTGCACATCGGCAACCTGGATGTCGACCTCGGCCGCACCACCACCGTGCGCGCCGATACCCTCACCTTCGCCAATGCGCCCTGGGCGAAACAGCCGAACATGGCCAGCGCCGACCGGATCGAGATCGACGTGCGCGTGTGGCCACTGCTGCGCGGCAACGTGCAGCTTCCCGAAGTCCGCCTGACCCGCCCTGACGTACTGCTGGAGACGGCGCCGCGCAAAGGTGACCCGGGCAACTGGAATTTCCTCGGCGACAGCAAGGGCGGCGCCACACCGCAGCTCAAGCGCCTGCACATTGATGATGGCCGCCTGCAGTTCCTCGACGCACTGGGTCGCACCGATATCCTGGTGAACGTGCGCAGCGGGCAACCGAAACAGGCCGACGCCGCACCACCGTTGCTGGTGGCCGGTAAAGGTCGCTGGCGGGGCAATCCCTTCGTCCTGAGCGGTGGCACCGAATCGCCGCTGGAACTGACCGACAGCGCCCATCCCTTCCGCATCCACCTCGATGGCCGCGCTGGCGCCACCCATGCCGTTGCCAGCGGCACCTTGACCAACCCGTTCCAGCTGCAGGTGTTCGACCTGCAGTTCGCGCTGAGCGGCAACGACCTGGCCGATCTGTATCCACTGCTGGGCATCGCCATTCCTCCCTCTCCGCCGTATGCCCTGGATGGCCGCCTGAAGCGCGATCACCAGGTGTGGCGCTATGAGCGCTTCACCGGCAAAGTCGGCGACAGCGATCTGGGCGGCGATGTGCAGTTCGATGTCTCCCGGGAACGCCCACGGATGACCGCGAACCTGGTGTCGCGTCGTCTTGATTTCGATGACCTTGCCGGCTTCGTCGGTGCACCGCCGAAGACCGGCGGCGGTGAGACCGCCAATGCAGAACAGAGGGCCGAGGCGGCGCGGGTGGCTGCCAGCGCGAAGGTGTTGCCGGCCACCCCGTACAACCTCGGCAAGCTGCGTGCGATGGATGCCGACGTGCGCTGGAAGGCCCAGCGCATCAATGCGCCGAAGCTGCCGCTGGACGACATGGATGCCCACCTGCTGCTGGACGATGGTGTGCTGCGGCTGGACCCGCTGAACTTCGGCGTTGCCGGCGGCGACATCCGCAGCACGATCCGCATGGATGCACGCCGCCCGCAGATCGCCACTTCGCTCAAGGCCAGCGTGCGCGGCGTGCAGCTGGGCCAGTTGTTCCCCGATGCCAAGCTGGCCGAGCAGGCCAAGGGTGGTATCAGCGGCGACATTGATCTGACCGGCAACGGCAACTCGATCGCGGCGATGCTCGGCAGCAGCAGCGGCAACGTGGCGTTGGGCATGGGCCGCGGCCATGTCGGCAACCTGCTGATGGAAGTGGCGGGGCTGGACATCACCGAATCGCTGAAATTCCTGTTCACCGGCGACAAACAGATTCCGCTGCGCTGCGCCTTCGCCGATTTCGGCGTGCGCGAGGGCCTGATGCATACCCGGTCGATGGCAGTGGACACCACCGATACGATCATCCTCGGCGAGGGCGATGTGAGCCTGCGCGATGAAACACTGGACCTGCTGCTGAAGCCACGACCGAAGGACAGGAGCATCCTGGTGCTGCGCTCGCCGCTGCGCATCGGCGGCACCTTCAAGGACCCGTCATTCCGCCCCGACTTCAAGGCGCTGGGTATCCGGGGTGCGGTGGCGTTGACGCTGGGCAGCATCGCGCCGCCGGCGGCACTGCTGGCCACCATCGAACTGGGCCCGGGCAAGGATGCCGACTGCGGTGGGCACTACGCGAAATAGAGCGGGCGTTCGCGGCGCCTTTGTTTTCCGTGCGGAGAGCCGAAGCAAGGCGACAGGCAGGACACGCCGTAAACCCCGCTCCGCGGCCCGGCCCAGCCGCTGGCGGCTGTGCGTTCGGGCGCTTGCGAAGCAGTGCTTCGCAAGCAAAGCGCCCTCACCCATGGGGGCTCGGTCGGCGCATCCATGCGCCTCACGGTCCTGCCTGCCGCCTTGCTCCGGCTTCGGACAGTTTCCTGCAGCCGCGGAACGAGAGCAGGAATTCAAAGTCAAAAGAAAAAAGCAGAATCAAAAGCAGTGCCGACCAAGGTTGGCATCCACCAACGGCGGATTGTCGGGGTGAAGCCCACCGCGCTCGCAGGAACGTGTCCTGAGGCGGAGGGCATGGCCGTGCAGGACCGTTGGCGCCATGGATGGCGCCATCGAGCCCCATGGACGGGTTTACGGCGTGTCCTGCACGGCCATGCCCTCCGCCTCCCCGCACATCAGGAAGGCGCTGCTTTGGCTTTGGCTTTGGCAGTTGCTTGAAAAAGCGGGCCGGCGGGCCGCAGGCCCGCCAGCGACAAACTTACCCCGCCACGATGTACTGCTGCAGCTGATCCAGCTCGCGCCGCTGCGCATCGATCACCGACTTCACCAGGTCACCGATGGAAATGACCCCAAGTACCTGCCCGCCCTCGACCACCGGCAGATGGCGGATGCGGTAATCGGTCACCAGCTGCAGGCAGTGTTCCACCTGCTCACCCGGGGTCACCGTCACTACTTTCGCAGTCATGATCTCCGACACCGCCGTGTCACGCGACGAACGATCGTGGAGCACGATCTTGCGCGCGTAATCGCGCTCGGACAGGATCCCGACCAGTCGCGGTCCATCCATCACCAGTACCGCGCCGATGCCCTTCTGTGCCATCAGCCGGATCGCATCGATCACCGCCGCGCCAGGCGCGACCGCATGTACTTCAGGGGACTTGCCGTCCAACAGTTGCCGTACCGACGTCATCTGCCTGCCCTCCCAGGGTGGGTTGCAGCTCCGAGTCTGCCACGGAAGGGGCCAACCATGCGTCAACCAGGTACAACGGCCGTTGCTTGGACTCCTCGTACAGGCGTCCCAGGTACTCGCCGATAAGCCCCAGCGCGATCAACTGCACGCCCCCCAGGAACAGGATCACCGCCATCATCGTCGGCCAGCCGGCCACACGGTCGCCGTACATCGCCGCCTTGGCGATCACCCAGATGGCAAACACGAAGGCCACGCTAGCGGTGGCCAGCCCCATGTAAGTCGCCGCCCGCAGCGGGACCGTCGAGAAGCCGGTGATGCCTTCCAGCGCGAAGTTCCACAGCCGCCACAGGCTGAACTTGCTGCTGCCGGCCAAACGGGCATGCCGGTGATACGGCACCGCCACGCGGCGGAAGCCGACCCAGCTGAAGAGCCCCTTCATGAACCGGTGACGTTCGCGCATCTCGCGCAGTGCGCTCAGCGCGCGCGGCGACAGCAAACGGAAATCGCCGGTATCGGCAGGGATGGGCGTGCGCGAGAGGCGGCCGATCACCCGGTAGAACACCGATGCGGCAGCACGCTTGCTCCAGCTCTCACCGTCACGCACCAGACGGGTGCCATAGACGTTGTCGTAGCCTTCGCGCCAGCGCTCGACAAAGTGCGGCACCAGTTCCGGCGGGTCCTGACCATCGGCGTCGAGGATCATCGCCGCGCCTTCGCGCACATGGTCCAGGCCGGCGGTCAGCGCCGCCTCCTTGCCGAAGTTGCGCGACAGCTTCAGCGCCGATACCCGCGGGTCGGCCTGGGCCAGCGATGCGATCAACGACCAGGTGGTGTCACTGCTGCCGTCATCCACGTACAGGATGTGTCCATCGATTCCGGCCAGGCCGTCCAGTACCGCGCACAATCGCGGATGCAGCTGGGGTAGAACCAGCTCTTCATTGTGCGCGGCGATGACGAAGGTAAGACGCTCACGAGTCATCGCCGGATTGTACGTGGTTGACGGGCGTGCAGCCCGCCAGTCCACCGTCCACGCCACCCGCTTCCGGCACCAGAAGCGAAGACACCACGGACGCCGCTGCTGTCGGCGCCCTCAGTCCTCGGCCAGATACCCCGCTCCACCCAGCTGCCGTGCCTGCCGCTGGATCCACGCCGCACGCCGCTGCACGTACGGGCCTGGCTTGGCCGCGTTGTAGCGACGCGGCGCCGGCAACACTGCCGCCAGACGTGCGCTCTCCGCAGGGCTCAGCCGCGCGGCGTCCTTGCCCCAGAATGTCTGCGCCGCCGCTTGGGCGCCGTACACGCCGTCGCCGAACTCGGCGATGTTGGCGTACATCTCCAGGATCCGCTGCTTCGGCCAGAACGCTTCGATCAGCACCGTGTACCAGACCTCCAGGCCCTTGCGGATCCAGCTGCGGCCCTGCCACAGGAACAGGTTCTTGGCCACCTGCTGGCTGATCGTGCTGGCCCCGCGCAGGCGCCCGCCGCGCGCGTTGTGGTCGCGCGCCTTTTCAATAGCCTGCAGATCGAATCCGCTGTGGTCAGGGAAGCGCTGGTCCTCCGCGGCTACCAGCGAAATGGGAAGGCTCGGCGCCATCTGGTCCAGGTCCCGCCACTGGTAGTGCAGCCGGTAGGACCAGTCGCCTTCACCCAGTGCCTCGCCGAAACGCCAGACCATCACCGTGGACAGCGGCGGATCGATGAAACGCAGCACCAGCACCTGCAGGCAGCTGAAGGCCACGAACAGCACCGGCAGCCACAGCAGCCGCTTCCAGCGCCAGCGCCGACGCGGCGCCGTTTCGGCGGCGGCCACTACCTTGTCCTGCTCTCCCCCTGCCCCCATTACTGGTGCATCCTTCTTATGCCTGGTTGTCGGCGCATTATCCGGCAACCATCCCCGTTTCCGCGCGATGTGAGCCGATGACCGCCCAATCCGATTCCCTTATCCGTTTCCTGCTCCCCGACGCCGGTGTCCGTGGCGTCCACGTGCGCCTGCAGGCCACCTGGCAGGACATCCAGTCCCACGGCGAGTATCCGGACAGTGCCACCGAACTGCTCGGCGAGGCCTGCGTGGCCTCGGCGCTGTTCACCGGCCACACCAAGGTGGACGGCCGCCTGTCGATCCAGCTGCGCAGCAACACGGCCCTGCGCACGCTGTTCGCCGAATGCACTGCCGCCGGCACCCTGCGCGGCATCGTCCAGCTGGCCGAAGGCGGTGACGCCCCCCGCGACCTGACCGACCTGGGTCAGGACTCGCTGCTGGCCATCACCATCGAAAATCCGGGCCTGGATCCGCGCGAACCGCAGCGCTACCAGAGCCTGGTCGCACTGACCGCGCCAGAACTGGATGAAGCGTTCGAGGACTACTTCCGCCAGTCCGAGCAGTTGCCGACGCGCCTGCTGCTGGCCGCCGGCCGCGGCGGTGCTGCCGGCCTGCTGCTGCAGAAGCTGCCGGGCGACGAGGGCGACGACGACGGCTGGGCCCGCGCCAGCGCGCTGTTCGACACCCTGGGCAAGGCCGAACTGCTGGCGACCCCGGCCGAGGAACTGCTGCACCGCTTGTTCCACGAGGAGAAGGCGGAGCTGGTGGGTGACAAGGCCCTGTCCTTCGCCTGCTCCTGCTCGCGTGAACGGGTTGCCTCGATGCTGTTCTCGCTGGGCGAGGAAGAGGCCCGTGCGGCTGCCGAAGACACCGGCGCGGTGGACGTACGTTGCGAATTCTGCGGACGGGAGTATCACTTTCCGTTGACGGAGTTCGGCATACTGTTCCACGGTGCCCAGGGGGCTGTACCGGCACCTGAACGTCTTCAGTGAAAACGAATGAGTCTTGTATCTGGGGAGGAACAAGGCTTGTTAAGAATTCATAAACACCCTAGGATCGAGTTCCCGCCCCAGCGGGAACTTTCACTGTCCGTCACTGTCTGAACTGGTCCGATGCGTACCTTCCTGCGTCTACCGCTGGCCCTGCTGATCGCCCTTGGCGCGATCACGGGCGTGCATGCGCAGAGCAAGGACACCCGCACCGTGATTCCGGTCTGGAACAAGGGCAGTGGCAAGGTCGAGGCCCTGCTGTACCTGGAGCCGACCGGTGAACAGGCCGTCGGCGCACGCTGGCATTTCGGCCGCAATTCGCTCGATGCTGCGTTCGGCCTGTCCTCGGGCGACTCGCTGGGCCTGCTGTGCAACAGCAGCAGCGGTTCGAGCATCAGCGGACTGGCGAGCCATTGCATGCTGGCCAGCCTGGGTGACGACGATGACGCCATCGGCTCCAACCGGCGCCTGACCGGCACCGCCGCGCTCAACCGCGGTACCGGCCGCCTGGGAATCACTGCCGGCACCGGTCGCGAGACCCTGCCCGCCTGGCTGGCGACGCCCAGCAAGACCCCCTCGCTGCGCGCCGAACAGAATGACCTGACCGTGTTCGCACAGAAGAACATCGGTCGCGAGGGCTTTGTCTCCATCGCCGGCACGTATGCCAAGGCACGCCTGGTACCGCTGGCTGACGCCTCGCCGGCCATCGTCGACCGCTGGGACAGCAAGAGCCTGAGCCTGGGTGCCGGCTACGGCAATTTCAGTGGCAGCATCATCGGTCGCGTGGTTGACGTTCCGGGCAAGCCCGGCAAGTGGGAAGGCCTGGGCATCGGCCTGACCTGGCGCACCCCGTGGTCCGGCCAGCTCACCGTCGGCGCCGAGAACGTCATCAGCCGCGGCAAGAACCCGTTCTCCCCGCGCAACGAAAGCAACGATGACGGCACCGTGCCGTACGTCCGCTACGAGCAGGATCTGTAGTCGCCTATCGACTGGTAACAAGCAGTGTTCAACATCGGGCGCCCTGGGGCGCCCGAATTGTTTCCGGACACTTCTGTCAAGTGCGAAAAGCACTCATCTGTTACAAACAGATACATCACGACATGCATCAACTGAAACTTTTTTGTGCTTCGGAGGCGGGCAGATGCAGTGGCGCCCGCCCGCGCACCAGCATAACTCGTTGAAATAAAAGAAATCGAAGCGCATTCATGTGTAACCACAGCGTGAATTAACACAGCTTTAATTTTTGGCAGAGGGCCGTTACTATCGATTCAGCCTCGCGATTTTGGAGTCCTCTTTTGGACTCCGCCGCGCAGGCACTACCCCAGCCAAGATTTCTTGGAGAGAGAGAGCCAATGAATTTCCAGTCCAACAAGCTGCGTGACGCTGTCGTCGTCGCGCTGATCGCCGGTGCGGCGACGTCCGTAACAGCCCAGGCGCAGGAAGCGACCAACCTGGATCGCATTTCGGTAACCGGTTCGCGCATCAAGAGCACCGATATCGAAACCTCGCAGCCGGTCCTGAGCCTGACCCGCGCCGACATCGAGAAGCAGGGCGTGACCTCGGTCGCCGACATCCTGCAGCGCGTTGCCGCCAACGGTGCCGCACTGAACCGCACCTTCAACAATGGCGGCGACGGTACGTCCGGCATCAGCCTGCGCAACCTCGGTGCCGAACGCACCCTGGTGCTGGTCAACGGCCGTCGCTGGACCACCGGCCTGGATGGCAGCGTCGACCTCAACACCATCCCGGTTGCGATGATCGAGCGGATCGACGTCCTGAAGGACGGCGCTTCGACCATCTACGGTTCGGATGCCATCGCCGGCGTGGTGAACATCATCACCAAGCAGAACTTCGACGGCGCCGAAGCGAACTTCTACAAGGGCCAGTACAGCCAGGGCGACGGCGAGCGCGAGGCTGCCGACTTCACCATCGGCACCACCACCGACCGCGCGTCGCTGGTGCTCGGCGTGTCCTACGTGAAGGAAGGCACCGTGATGGCTGGTGATCGCAAGATCTCAGCCGGTGGCCCGCCGTTCTTCGGCGGTCAGAGCAGCACCGGCATCCCGGGCTCCTACATCCGCGATGACGAGCGCTATGTACTCATCAACGGCGTGCAGACCCCGTTCGACAGCGACGTGCATGGCTACAACACCTCGCCGGACAACTACCTGCTGACCCCGCAGGAACGCACCTCGCTGTTCGCCACCGGTTCCTACAACGTCACCGACAACATCACCTTCCGTACCGAGGCGATGTACAACGAGCGCAAGTCCGAGCAGCTGCTCGCGGCGATGCCGGTGACCGGCCGTCGCCTGAGCGCCAGCAGCATCTACAACCCGTTCGGCGAGGACCTGACCGGCGTGAATCGCCGCTTCAATGAAACCGGCGGCCGTTCGTTCAACCAGAACGTCAAGAACTGGCACTTCTACGGTGGTTTCGAGGGCTTCTTCGAATTCGCCGACCGCAACTTCGACTGGGACGTCGGCTACCGTTACGACAAGACCGACCAGAATGATCTGACCTACGGCCTGTTCAACGTCCAGCGCTTGAACGAAGCCTATGGCCCGTCGGCAATTCAGGGTGGCCAGGCTGTCTGTCTGACCGCAGCCGGCGCTGTCATTCCGGGCTGCGTGCCGATGAATCCGCTGGGCGGGCTGGGCTCGATCTCGCAGGAAGCACTGGACTACGCCTCCTTCACCGCGCATGACTCGGCCAGCTTGGTTTCCAAGAGCTACTACGCCAACATCTCCGGTGAAATCGTGCAGTTGCCGGCAGGTGCGCTGGGCTTCGCAGCAGGTTATGAAGGCCGTAAGGAAAGTGGCCAGTTCGATCCGGACGCGTTCATTGCCGCTGGCCTGAGCACCGGCAACGGCGCGGCACCGACCAAGGGCGCCTACGACCTCGACGAGTTCTTCCTGGAATTGTCGATCCCGGTGCTGGCTGACCTGCCGGGTGCCAAGCTGCTCGACTTCAGCGTGGCTTCGCGCTACTCGAAGTACAGCAACTTCGGCAACACCACCAACAACAAGTTCGGTTTCCGTTGGAAGCCGATCGATGACCTGATGGTGCGTGGTAACTACTCCGAAGGCTTCCGTGCGCCGAGCATCAACAACCTGTATCGCGGCGACGCCGATTCGTTCGAAACCTATGCCGATCCGTGCTCGGCCTCCAGCGGGCGTCGCACCGGTGCGGTGGCCGCGCAGTGCGCTGCTGAAGGCGTACCGGCGAACTTCCAGCAGCCGGGTGCCGGCAGCGGCGCCAACAAGCAGACGCCGGAAGCGTTCACCTGGAAGTCCAACCCGGATCTGAAGCCGGAAACCTCGACCAGCAAGACGCTGGGCCTGGTGTGGAGCCCGAGCTTCGTTACCGGCCTGAACGTCACCGTGGACTGGTGGCAGATCGAGGTCGAAGACGCCATCACCCGTCCGGCGATCGGCGACATCATGGATCGCTGCTACGGTGGTTCACCGCAGGAACAGGCAGCCTACTGCGGCCTGATCACCCGCGACCCGACCTACGGCACCGCGACCCAGCGCTATACCATCACCAACGTCGACATGCCGCTGCAGAACCTGTCCTCGTACAAGGTGGAAGGCTGGGATGTGGGCGTCCTGTACAAGCTGCCGGAAACCTCGTTCGGCCAGTTCACCGTCAGCTGGGACAGCACCTATCTGTCCAAGTGGGACACCAAGTCCACCGAAGATGCTCCGGTCGACGGCCGTGCCGGTCGCTACCTCGACCAGGATCCGTACTGGCGCATCCGTTCCAACCTGTACGTCGACTGGTCCTACGGTGATTTCGGCGTGAACTACGGTCTGCGCTACAAGTCGGGCATGACCGAAGAATGTCCGTTCGATCCGGTGCGCGACTCCGACCTGGTGGGCTACTGCTCCGACGGCCAGAACGGCAAGAACCACATGGCATCGACCACCTACCACGACATCCAGGTGCGCTACAACACCCCGTGGAAGGGCACGATCATGCTGGGTCTGAACAACGCATGGGACAAGCAGCCGCCGGTCTCGTACTCGACCTCGTACAACATGTTCGACCCGCAGTACGACCTGCCGGGCCGTTACATGTACATGCAGTACAAGCAGAAGTTCTGATCGATCCACTGATCAGCTGATGCAGCAACGGCCCCGAAAGGGGCCGTTGTTTTTTGTGCGTTCGCTGCTGGCGTCAACACCAACGAAAAAGGCCGCGGCACTGCCGCGGCCTTTCTGCATCCAGCGATGAAGAACGCTCAGCCGTTCGGAATCAGGGTGTCGATCAGGTGTTCGACATACGCTTCGAAGTCCTCGCGCGCCTGCTTGGGTTGCTGCAGCTGCAGCGACAACTGCAGGAAGCCCACATATGCCGCGTAGGCCAGGCGTGCGCGATGGCGTGCATCGGTCGAGCTCAGGCCCGCCTGGCGGAAGGAGGCGATCAGGTAATCGAGCCGCCGCTGCGACACGCGGTCGATCACCGGCCGCACCATCGGATGGTCCAGCGCCTTCAGCAGCTCGCTGTAGATGATGTGCGGCTGCACTTCGTGCGCCACCATCTGGAACAGCTGGCGCAGGCGCACGCGCGGGTCCGGCACGTCTTCCAGGCTGCCGAACACCTGTTCCTGCTCGAACAGTTCCCAGCGTTCCAGCGCGGCCTGCAGCAGCGCGTCACGCGAGGGGAAGTGCCAGTAGAAACTGCCTTTGGTCACGCCAAGGCGGCGCGCCAGCGGCTCCACCGCGACGGCGCTGACACCTTGCTCGGCAATCAGATCGAGGGCCGCCTGGGCCCAGTCTTCGGCACTCAGGCGGCTGTTGCGGCCGGCACGCGGTTCGCCGGCGGAAGCGTCAGGTTGATTCATTTGCTGATTTAACCATACGCCGGGGTTCGTTGCAGTACGCGGTTGCGGCCGAAACCGTCGGCAACCGGGCCAGAAGGGATTCCTGCAGCGCACCATACCGTGCAGTATTGACTTCCTGCAGAAGCAATCCATACTAGCGAGTATGGTTATGTCCCCTACTCCCGCTGCATTCCATGACCTGCGCCTGGAGGCTGCCCACGGCGCCTTGCTGGCTGCAACTGCCAGCACCTCCGGCCGTCGCGGACGCGTGCTGTTCGCACACGGCTTTGGCCAGACCCGCCACGCCTGGACGACCACGGCCAAAGCACTGTCGGCCGCTGGCCTGCAGACTCTGGCCTACGACGCCCGCGGTCATGGCGATTCCGACTGGAATGCGGCCGATCTGGCCTATCACGGCGAGCAGTTCGCCGATGACCTGATCGTGCTGGCCGGCGAGCAGCCGCGACCGCCGGTGCTGGTGGCCGCGTCCATGGGGGGCCTGTTCGGCCTGCTGGCCGAATCACGCTGGCCCGGGCTGTTCTCGGCCATGGTGCTGGTGGACATCACCCCGCGCTGGGACACCGCTGGCGTCGAACGCATCCTCGCCTTCATGACCGCGCATCCGGAAGGATTCGCCTCGCTGTCGCAGGCTGCCGATGTGATTTCGGCCTATGTGCCACACCGTCCGCGCAAATCCGAGGATTCACTGCGCGCCCTGCTGCGCGAAGATGGCCACGGCCGCTGGCGCTGGCATTGGGACCCGCGCCTGGTGGCCGAGCTGGCCCGCGACAGCGAGCAGCACCAGGATGCACTGGCCGAGGCCGCGCGCCAGGTGAAGTGTCCCCTGCTGCTGGTCAGCGGTGGCCGCAGCGACCTGGTCACCCCGCAGACGGTGGCCGAATTCCTGGCATTGGCGCCGCACGCGCGCCACGTACAGTTGCCGCAGGCCACGCACATGGTCGCCGGTGATGACAACGACGCCTTTACCGCTACTGTGTTGGACTATCTGGACGTGTTGCCCGCAGCGGATGCTGCAGCTTCGTCCGCCATAAACGAGCACGTCACCGGAGCACGCTCATGAGCCTCGTCATTCCCTTCCTCGCCCTGCTGCTGGCAGGCGCGTTCGTTGCCTACCACCGCATGCGCCTGCTGACCTGGACGCTGATCAGCGTGGCCCTGCTGGTCGCCTGCTGGTTCATTCCCTACGTCAACCAGACCGCCACGATCGTCGCTGCCGCCGTACTGGCCGTGATCGTCGTGCCGCTGCTGCTGCCGTTCATCCGCAAGCCGCTGCTGACCGGCCCGATGATGAAGGTGTTCCGCAAGGTGCTGCCGCCGCTGTCGCAGACCGAACGCATCGCCCTGGAAACCGGCTCGGTCGGCTTCGAAGGCGAGCTGTTCACCGGTGACCCGGACTGGAACATCCTGCTGAACTACCCCAAGCCGCAGCTGAGTGCTGAAGAACAGGCCTTCCTCGATGGCCCGGTCGAAGAGCTGTGCAAGATGGTCAACGACTGGGAGATCACCCACGTCCATGCCGACCTGCCGCCGGAACTGTGGAGCTTCATCAAGAAGAACAAGTTCTTCGGCATGATCATTCCGAAGGAATACGGCGGCCTGGGCTTCAGCGCGCTGGCCCACCACAAGGTGATCCAGAAGCTGGCCTCGGTGTCTTCGGTGGTCAGCTCCACCGTTGGCGTACCGAACTCGTTGGGCCCGGGTGAGCTGCTCAACCATTACGGCACCCAGGAACAGAAGGACCAGTACCTGCCGCGCCTGGCCGATGGCCGCGAAGTGCCCTGCTTCGGCCTGACCGGTCCGTTCGCCGGCTCGGACGCCACCTCGATCCCCGATTACGGCATCGTCTGCAAGGGCGAGTGGAACGGCGAGCAGGTCCTCGGCGTCAAGCTCACCTTCGACAAGCGCTACATCACGCTGGCCCCGGTAGCCACGCTGATCGGCCTGGCCTTCCGCATGTACGACCCGGATGGCCTGATCGGCACCACCCGCGATATCGGCATCACCTTGGCCCTGTTGCCGCGTGACACCGCCGGTGTGGAAATCGGCCGTCGCCATTTCCCGCTCAACTCGACCTTCCAGAACGGCCCGATCCGTGGCAAGGATGTCTTCATCCCGCTGACCCAGCTGATCGGCGGCGCCGAGAAGGCCGGCAAGGGCTGGAACATGCTCAACGAGTGCCTGGCCGTCGGCCGCTCGATCACCCTGCCCTCCACCGCCAGTGGCGGTGCCAAGGCCGGCGCGGTGGTGACCGGTGCCTACGCGCGCATCCGCAAGCAGTTCGGCCTGTCGGTCGGCCGCTTCGAAGGCGTGGAAGAAGCGCTGGCCCGCATTGGTGGCAAGGCGTACAAGATCAGCGCGCTGTCGCAGGCCACCGCTGCCGCTGTGGACCGCGGTGACGTGCCGTCGGTGCCGTCGGCGATCGCCAAGTACCACTGCACCAACATGAGCCGTGAAGTGATCTCGGACGTGATGGACGTGATCGGCGGCAAGGGCATCATCCTGGGGCCGCGCAACTTCGCCGGCCGCAGCTGGCAGGCCGCACCGATCGCGATCACCGTGGAAGGGGCCAACATCATGACCCGCAGCCTGCTGATCTTCGGCCAGGGTGCGATCCTCTGCCACCCGTGGGTGCTGAAGGAAATGAAGGCCGCGCAGGATCCGGACACCCGTGCCGGCCTGCAGGACTTCGACCGCAGCCTGTTCGGTCACATCCGCTACGGCATTTCGAATGCTGTTCGTTCGTTCTGGTTCGGCCTGACCGGCGCGCGCTTCGGCGCTGCCCCGGGCGACGCCTACACCCGCCGCTACTTCCGCAAGCTGGACCGTTATTCGGCCAACCTGGCGCTGATGGCCGACATCTCGATGATGACGCTGGGCGGCAAGCTGAAGTTCAAGGAATCGCTGTCCGGCCGCCTGGGCGATGTGCTGAGCCACGTCTACATGACCAGCGCCATGCTCAAGCGCTACCACGACGAAGGCGCACCGCAGGCCGACCAGCCGCTGCTGGCCTGGGCCTTCCATGACAGCGTGCACAAGATCGAGGAATCGCTGTCGGCGGCCCTGCGCAACTTCCCGATCCGTCCGATCGGCTGGCTGATGTGGGCACTGATCTTCCCGCTGGGCCGTCGTGCCGAGGCCCCGGGCGACCGCCTGAGCCGTCGCGTGGCTGCGCTGCTGATGGCACCGAACGAAGCCCGCGACCGCCTCGCCAGCGGCGTGTTCCTGACCCCGTGCGAGAACAACCCGGGTGGCCGCATCAACAGCTACCTGAGCAAGGCGATCATGGCCGAGCCGGTGGAGCGCAAGTTCATCAAGGCGCTCAAGACCAAGGGCATCGAAGCGCTGGATTTCGTCACCCAGTTGGACGAGGCCGTGGCCGAAGGCGTGATCACCCAGGACGAACGCACCCTGCTCGAGGAGCTGCGCACGCTCACCCTGGAAACCATCACCGTGGACGACTTCGATCCGGAAGAGCTGCGCTCGGCGGGTTACTACAAGCGCGAACAGAAGGGCGCGCAGTCGCAGGCCGCGTGATCGCAGCCACCATGTAAACGACAACGGCGGACTTCGGTCCGCCGTTTCTTTAGGGAGACACCCGATGTCTGCTCCACTGCTTACGCTTTACCACCGCCTGCAGCGCTGGCCTGCCGGCAACTGGTTGTTCTCGCGCGCGGTGTGCTTCAAGGCACCCTACTTCGCCAGCATCGCCCCGCGCATCACTCTCCTCGAGAACGGCCGCTGCGAGGGCACGCTGGCCGACCGCCGCAAGGTGCGCAACCACATCGGTACGGTGCACGCGATCGCGATGTGCAACCTGGCCGAGCTGACCGCCGGGCTGATGGTCGATGCGTCGCTGCCGAAGGGCATGCGCTGGATCCCGAAGGGGATGCAGGTGCAATACCTGGCCAAGGCCCGCGGCACGCTGCACGCGACGGCGTTGCCGGCGCAGCCGATCGTGGTGGCGGCCGAAGGTTACGCGTTGCCGGTGACGGTGACGGTGCGCGACCGCGCGGGCACGGAGGTATTCAGTGCGGTGATCGACATGTGGGTGTCGCCGGCGAAGTGATGTTCCCGCGAACGGCGCAGCCCCTCGTGGGTTGGTCGCTGGAAGCGGGTCATGGGTTGGGCCGGAGGGCTGGGGCCAGGCGGGGACGCCGCAAGTACGTCCCTGTAGGCTTGGCCGCGCCATCCATGGCGCGGGCACACCCCAAACCCACACCCACCCCCCTCCCCCACCTTTCCCGGGCCCGTGCCG